>WRIB01000009.1 GCA_009782955.1 Treponema sp.
TATTGGGGACGATGATCTTACTCTGGTGGACAAAAACGGCGCCCCCCGCGGCGAAAAGCGGGTGATACTTTACAATCCGCCCATTGTCGATCACGTTCAGGGAATCAGAAAATCATCCATGACAGAAGGCCGCCGCTGGATGGTTGCTCTGCTTCACGGCGGAATCAAAACCATACTCTTTGCCCATTCACGAATTAAGACCGAGGTAGCCGCTTCCTATGTAAACGAGGATATTGCAAACCTCTATACAGAAAACAGCGGTATCCGGGTGGAACCGTACCGCGGCGGCTTGCTCCCAGGCGAGCGTCGTGAAATTGAGCGCGGCCTGCGCGAAGGGACGATACAGGGAGTGGTAAGCACCAACGCGCTGGAGCTGGGGATTGACATTGGAGGACTGGACGCTTCGGTGGTGGCAGGTTTTCCCGGTTCCTTTAACAGCTTCTGGCAGCAATCGGGCCGGGCAGGACGGCGCGGCGGTACTTCGGTTTCGGTTTTTATTGCGTCTTCCAGTCCGGTGGATCAGTTTATTATGAACGACAGCGAGTGGTTCTTTGGCAAAGGCGCCGAAGAAGCCCGCCTCGATCCGGACAATCCGTATATACTTACCGATCATGTTAAATGCGCGTGTTTCGAACTGCCCTTCCGCGACAGCGAAATTGCAGGGGAAAGTGAACCTTCTCTGGGAGAAGATGCGCTCCAGGAGAGCGGGGGCGGGCGGGTTCCAATTGAACCTTTCGGTGAAGATGTAACCGATGTGCTTTCTTACCTGGAAGAGGACGGCATAGTCCGTCATACTTCCGGGCGCTGGCACTGGTCGGATCGCTCTTTTCCCGCCGAAGGGATCAGCCTCCGTTCCGCCACGGCAGACAATGTAGTGATCATCGACAAGACTGACGGCAGAAATGCCGTTATCGGAGAGATGGACAGACCCAGCGCCAAAGAGATGATTTTTAAAAACGCCGTCTACATTCATCTGGGCCGGCAGTACCTGGTGGAAGATCTGGACATACCCAACCGCAAGTGCTATGTCCGTGAAGCGGATGTAAATTATTATACCGACGGACTTGTTAAAACCGATATAAAAGTTTTAAGCGAAGATGATACTTCCCGCGAAAGCTCTTTTACCCGTGTAGTGGGCGATGTATTGGTACGTTCGCAGATTTCCAAATTTAAAAAGATCCGGTTTCACAGCCATGAAAACATCGGTTATGGCGACATCGACCTTGCCGAAGAAGAAATGCAAACAAGAGCATTGATGCTTCTTTTTACGGAAGAAAGTGCCGCCGGTAAGATCCTTGCCGATATGGGTGTAGAAGCGGTAGGAGAAGTTTTGTCCGGTATAGGCACCCTTGTACGGCACATCGCTCCGGTGTATCTTCTTTGCGATCCGCGGGATCTGGGAATTGCAGAACGTGTCCGCGATCCGCATTTTGCCGTTCCGGCGCTGTTTATCTACGACAAGTATCCCGGCGGCACGGGCCTTTCGGAAGCTCTGTCCGAAAAAATTGGAGACGTACTTGCTGCCGCTCTTAAAGCTGTAACGGATTGTCCCTGTAAATCAGGTTGTCCCTCGTGTGTAGGTCCCGGCGGTAACAAGCAGGGGACAAAAGATCTGCTGGGGGCGGTTTAGTAATGGATATGTTTGTATGAAGAATGTATTGCAGTAATTGGATTTATAGATTAGACTGATTTGGAGAAATTTATGAATATCCAGGAAAAATTGATAATAAAGAATTTTTTTAGTATTACGGATTTTGAATGGGATATAAAAGGATTTAATGTTCTTACTGGTGGTATGGCTTCAGGCAAAAGTCTTGCTTTGAAACTTCTTTATTTTTGTGAACAGGTATTTGAACTAACTGTTTTTGATACAACCATTAGTAAAGAACTTTTCCAAAAAGATAACTTTCTGAAGAAGATCAATGAAAGATTTAATACAATTTTTCTTACTAAAGATCCTGTATCAGATTATAGTAATATTAATATTGTTTATTCATATAAGCTAAATAAAAATGAATCAAAACAATTATTATTTGATGAAGAAACATCTTTTGATTTATCAGCCATGTATGATGGAACGATAAAACAATTACGGTGGTCAAGCAAATATATTGAATCAAAACTTGAAACATGGCAATCGTTTTTTAATGAAGAAAATACGCCGGAGTTGATCGAAAGAGTTCGTAATCGTGTTTTCGAATCCATTGCCACTGATTTCTCTAATAGTTTTCCTCTGGCTGCCATGTTCATCCCTGCCTCACGAGCCATTGCAGCAATTACAAGTGTAATAAGATCAAGAGATCCCTTTATTGAAGAATTTCTATCTTTGAAAGAATTTACTTTATCGTTTTATGATATTGGAGGTATTTCCAGTGCAGAAGTTAATAAAATTTTGCAATTTCAAGACATTTCCATTGATGAAGAAAAAGGTAAACAGCCTGTGTTTAAACTGTTAAATGGGCGCAATATTAGTTCTTTGGAATTATCAAGCGGGCAACAAGAATTGCTTTATCTTCTTTTGTTAATAAACGATCTAAAGAGAACAGGATTTAAATATGGTTATAATGCTTCAATTTTTATTGAAGAACCATCGGCTCACTTGTTTCCCAAAGAACAGAAAGATACTGTAGAATTTTTAGTTTCCAGTTTTAATAAATTGCAGGAGCAAAAAGGTAATAATCCAGGACATCGTTTTTTTGTATCTACTCATAGTCCATATTTATTGAATTCAATTAATAATCTTATGGAAAAGGATCGTCTAAAAAAAGTTGCAGAAAATATTGACAACTCAGATGCGAAGAAAGCTATTATTAGCAAAATTGAAGCGTTGCAATTTCCCCATTTATCAATTGATTATGTATCTGCATATATGATAAAAGACGGGCATGTAAAATCAATGATTAATAATGAGGATGGTGAACCATATATTTATTCAGAAGTGATTGATCAGATAAGTCAAGAAATTACTGAGGGTACAGAGAAGCTATATAATATTAATAACGAAATAAAGAATTTATTTAGTTAAATAAAGGAACAAATTAATGAATATATGTCCAAAAATGATCAATATCAGGAGAAAAAAGATAGATGAAGGAGATGTTGAAACCGATCGACTAACAATAGACCCCACTGATGATAGCATTGCATCAATTAAGCATATTGTCGTGAATTTTGATGAACCTGTAGCTGTAAGATTTTTAGCTTTTCATATAAAAGAAAAAATGTATTGTGCCAAGTATAAAATACTGAATGCCGAGAAAAGGATTTGTGATTATAAAAATATACGATATGTTCATTTTCATTTTTCATTAAGCGGTTATTCTCCAAATGAATCTGAATATCTTATTGCTTTTTTACCTCGTTTTATAGATTGTTCCAGACTCTCAATATTAACAAATGAACTATGTGCAATAGCAGAGTGGTTAGGCATAAAACAAATAAATTGTATTGTTTTTAGATATGGGGCACCTGTTCATGGAATAGGTGATAGTACGCATTGGCAAAAGCAATTGAATAAAGCAATAAAAGAAACAAAGGAATTATCATTATTATATAAATTCGTTGGAAGAATTAGGCCTATTCCAATATCATTAAAGGACAAAAACCTTACAATAAGCAAAAATGCTCCTTTAGAAAATATTAACGTATCTTAGGAGTTATTGTTTATACCCATAATCTTTTTCATTGATCAACGGACTTTATGCGACGGGTTATGGTTCTGATTCAATACTGGAATTTCTCAAAGGAATGTTCTGTTTAACTCTCCACTATTTCCCCATTGATGGATAGTGTAGAGGTCTGAAAAGGCAAATTCTTTCCGGAATTTTCTATGGCTTTTATAACTGCCTGTTCAATCCCATTGCAGCAAGGCACTTCCATCTTAACCACCGTCATGGACATGACATTGTTTTTTTCCAGGATTTCAGTGAGTTTTTCGCTGTAATCGACATTGTCCAGTTTTGGACAGCCTATAAAGGTGATTCTGTCTTTCATAAACCTGTCGTGAAAACTTCCGCAAGCATAAGCGGCACAATCTGCGGCAATTAATACATCAGCATTGTCGAAATAAGGCGCATAAGCCGGTACTATCTTAAGCTGCACCGGCCACTGCCGCAGTTCACCTGTTGTGATTGCATCTGCCGCTGTTTGTTCTTCGAACGAAATTGCTCCGGTCGGACAAACCGGCAGACAATTCCCCAGTCCGTCACAATAATCTTCCTGCACGAGTTTTGCCTTGCCGTTAACTATGGCAATAACTCCTTCGCGGCAGGTATCTGCGCAAAGGCCGCAGCCGCTGCATATATCAGCATCTATTTTAATAATTCTGCGTGCCATTTTCGGCTCCTTCTCTCTATAACAATTTTATTATATCATATTGTTAGGGATCTTACAGAGAAATTCAATAATATGCCTCAAAATCTCCGGGCCAGACTTGAACGAATACGGGAAACACAAAAATTTAATAACTCTCCCGATACCTCCGTAACTCAGTGCGGGAATTCAGAAAAAGCGCCCCCTTCAAAGGCAGCGTTGAGCAGTCGGGGACACAAGGAATGTTCTGAGTGGAAAGAAGCCGGTTATAAAACACTAAGCCGTACCCTTACCCTTCCTTTGCCGCTGCCTGCGGTTTTACCGGAAACGCTTTCCCGGCTGCTTCCTGATTTACTAAAGAATCAACCGGATACCCCCGGCACTTTACCTGATCCAAACAGCTTTTTGTTCTTCGACCTGGAAACTACCGGTTTATCCGGCGGCGCCGGGACGGTTGCTTTTCTTGCCGCTTTTGGACATTTTGTCCGTAAAAAGAGCACACAGAAATGTTATGACAACCTTGAAATAACCCAGTTTCTGTTGCTGGATTATCCGGGCGAAAATGATTTTCTGGAAAACGTTCTGTCGGTAATTAACAATTTTAACAAGTCATTTTTTCTTACCACGTACAACGGTAAAACCTTTGATACTCCATTGATAAAAACACGCTGTCTTATGAATGGTTTGGCGTTTCCGCAAGTTTTGCAGTTGGATCTTCTTTACCCTTCCCGGCGGCTATGGAAACGGATTATTTCCAGTTGTTCGCAGGCCAATGTCGAAGCTCAAGTACTGGGACTGGACCGTACTGGTGATACACCGGGCGCCTTGGCTCCTGATATCTGGTTTAATTTTTTACGGAGCGGTGAAGAATTGGAATCCTGCCAGCCGTTACTTGGAATTTGTGATCACAATGTAAAAGACATTTTCGGCCTTGCTTCGCTGTTCAAGGCTTTTCTTGAAGTTGCCGTATCTCCCCTGGATGCAGCAACACGTTTCCGTTGTGACGAAGAAAACCTTGCCATGTGTTTTCGGCGCTATGCGGCTGATGAAGAAACAACCGATCTGTTGCTTGAAGCTGCGGCTAAGGGATATCCCCGTTCGTGCCTTAGACTGGGTTTTGATCTTTTCCGTCAGGGGTGCCATGAAGAAGGAAGGTCTGTGTTAAAGCGGCTTACGGAACCGGCTGCTTCGTGGAAGGTTCCTTGTTCAATTACCGTGCAGGCTCTTGCTCTGCGTTCTCTGGCCATTGATGCAGATCGCCGGCTGGGGCAGAAAGATACTGCGTTAAAATATATTGAGATGGCGACGTCCTTGCCGCAATTGCCTGGTGGGTTAAAAGCAGATTTGGAAAAAAGACAGGAAAAACTATCGGTACATTAGCAGATCTTTTTTATTCCTTATATCGGGCAAAAAGTTCAGCCCTGCTCTGGATACCTAATTTCCGATACAGGTTTTTCTGGTGAAAGCAAATTGTATGGTAACTGACTTTTAAGGTAAATCCGATTTCCTTGGGCGCTTTGCCGTCCAAGAGCATGGTAAAAATTTCCTTTTCACGAGGGGTTAAATTCAATTGATTTTTATCGTTGATTTTTTCCGTTTCCGCCAATGGCCGGGAATATTCCTCCATGTCCCGCAAATAAAGCCCGTCAGTCCAGTCAGCGTTAAACAACTGTTTCTGTATCAACGGCATAAATAATAGACACAAACAAACCAATACCAATACAATGCCGAAAGCCAGAACTTTGTCAGGGCCGTCAAAATAATTGAAGTAAAAAGAGAACAGGCCGGAAATGATAAAATATTCAATAAAATATACAAGGCAGTATAATCTGAACATTCTCAGGGATTTGCTAAGCTTAATGGAACCGGCACATACATAGCAGAAAATAATATAACCTAAACTGTCACCTATGCCGTAGGCAAATGAACCGGAAAAAATGCCTGCCGGGGTATTGTACAAGAGAGCTGCATGACCAAACAAAGTAAGAACCAGGAACATTAGCCAAATATGCAGAGCATTACGGCCATTTAAAAGTTGTATAATAATGATAAGTCCTATTGATAAAAGCGTTCCCAGTCCGAAGGCAAAACTGGAAATACTTTGTTCTGTCCAGTCGATATAATTGCTGACGCACATGATCATGTAATGAACAACGCCCAAACCGATAACAAAGGGAACACCCGATCTCCTGCCGTCACTGCCGGTATTAATTTCCAGTTTTTTCAGAGACCATTGTTTTGTACGGCAGAAAAAAATCATTATAAGAAATAACGTTATTATAAAAAGGCCGCCCCATGTTTCACCGGCTGCATGAAGGGCGGGAAACGAAATCCGCGTAGCATAGTAAAGGCCATAATACAATTGAATAATGGCAAGCCCTGCAAGCCGTTCGACATTGTTTAACACAAAACAGAACAGGTAAAAAGCGCAGGCAGCGCATAAGCCGTTAAAATATTTAAAAACCATGTAAAGGGCATACTGATCTAAACCAATCGGCAGGAAAATCAGAAAAGGCAGGAGGACTGCGGAAGCAATCGCTGCTAAACGGAGGACTGGGATTATTAATCGTTTTGGTGTAAAGACTAAAGTAAGTTGACCAAGGCCAAGAAGAAAAAACATCAGCTGCGATGAACCAAATCCTATAAATGCAAAACCGTGGTCATAATACCGCAAATTTCCCATAATAACGGCGAGAGGAAAAACCAGCAAAACCGGTAAAAATCCGCTCCTGATATTGCGAAACGACAGTTCGTCACGTGTTTGAAACAGCTTTGTGACTATTGCGCCCAAATGGTTTGACAAGTTTTATAACCCTCTTATGGCTTTTACTTCTATTGAATATTGTCCTTTTTTGATTTCAAGCTCGCCGTGAATTTCGACACGGTCAGATACGCCTACAGACAATCCCCGCCAAACTTTCCGTTCAATCTCAATAATTATTTCCCCGGTGGAGTCGCGGAAGGTATAATATTCCTTTTCCAAAGAGTTGATTATATTTCCGGTTAATATAACCCATGAACCATGGGGAAGGGTTTTTGCTTCATTGATGGTAATGGGCTGCGTGACGGTAACAGCATGTCCTTGCCTGATATTCGTTCTGCCAGGATTGGACACAGCTTTTACCTCAATTGAAATTTGTCCCTTATTAATTTTAACCTTACCGTGGATTACAATTCTGTCAGATGGTTCAACAGACAACCCCCGCCAGACTTTCGCTCCAATCTCTACGGCAACTTCACCTGAGGAATCCCGGAACGTATAATACTTGCCTCCCGGCAGCGTGTTTATAATATTGCCGGATAATACTACCCAGGAATCCTTGGGGAGGACTCTTGCCTGACTTAACAGAATTGGCTCAAAAAATGCTGTGGGTTGGCCCTGCACGCTGGTACCGGGGCCGATAAAACCCTGCCCGTAAACAATGACTGATAAGAAAAAATACAATAAACAATAGATGCCAATGAATGTATATTTTTTAATTTGATACCTCCTATATATAAAATAATACAAAAAAACGGCTGTTTCTGTTCAGGCGGACAATTTCTTGCAATATTATCCGCCTGCATTAACAAAGCATTTATAGTTTCCTGATACCTTTTGCTTCGACTTCAATTCTTCCGTTCTTTTTTGCTTCAACTTTTACAAGGAGCTGAACCCTGTCAGAAGAACCGACAGACAAATTCCACCAATAATGACGATCAATCTTAATTGTTATTTCTCCGGTAGAGTCCCGGAAAGTATAATGATTACGTCCGGCAGATTGGGTAATATTTCCTGTTAAAGTAACATAGGCCTTCCTGTCGGGTAATGTCTGCAGCTGGCTGACGGTTACTGCCTGATACCCGGCCTGTCCGTTGGCGGTTCCGGGAGCGGAAGGGCCGGTAAAACCGCTTTGCTGGGCGCAAACAGCGGCAGCAAAAAGCAGAACTATTAAACTTAAAACGACTAAAAATGAATACTTCTTCATATGTATTCCTCCTAAAAATTAATTTGTACGTTTTAAAACACGCATTTAGGAAAAATATACGTCCGGGAAAATAAATTGCCAATCTACAAAATCCGGTAGGTTCAGCTATTAATATCAGTTATCTGCCTACAGAATCGGGTAGGTATATTACTCATTAAAGTAACTATCAATAGTTTCGACGGAAAATCCTTCCATTTTCAGGAAACGCCGTATCGCATTTCTTGAATCATCCGGGGTTTTTGCGTTGATAATATTGGCACGGTCTTTTTTGTCCTGAGTTGCTTTGTCAAGGCAACTCTTGAGCAGCATTATTTCTACCTCCGGTGTAAGCACCGCAGCCAATGCCGCATCAATTGTTTCGTTATCAATGCCCTTGGCTTTTAGGAGAAGCGAAAGCATACGGGGGCCTTTGTTTCCTCTGCCGATTTTCATTTTCAGCCATAGTTGGGCATAGCGCAGGTCGTTTACCAGATTTAATTCAACAAGGTGATCAAGAACTTTTTGAATTATATCGACCGGGATTTTTTTCTTTTCGAGTTTATACTTTAGTCCATGAGTACATTGCTCTGCCCTTGCTACAAGAGCCAGAGCTATCTTTTCTGCTTTTATGTATTCTGCTGTATCCAGACTAACGTTTGCTGAACTGGAACCGGCGGCGTGCACCGCTTCTGCCGAATTTTTTCCGTTCAACCATGCGCGGGTCGCGGGTAAGGAAACCGTTGTTTCGCAGGGAAACGGTATTGCCCTGGTCTACCTGGCAAAGTGCTCTGGCAAGGCCATGACGGCAGGCTCCGGCCTGGCCGTTTGAACCGCCGCCGAAAACATTGATAACTATGTCGAATTTATTTTCGCTGGTTGTAACCATAAGGGGCTGGCGCACCATCATGGCATGTTCACCCTGGGGGAAATATTGATGAATCTCTTTGCCATTAATGACAATTGAACCCGATCCGTCCCTGACATAGACTCGGGCGACAGAGGTTTTTCTTCTTCCTGTACCAATTCCAAGATTCTTTATCACAAAATCTCCTATTTATAGATTAATTAATTGTGGATTCTGGGCTGCATGGGGATGTTTAGCCCCTGCATAAACCTTTACATTCTTGAACAGTTTTCTGCCCAATGGCCCTTTGGGAAGCATTCCCCTGACTGCATTTTCCATGGGAGCAGCAGGGTGCCTGGCAGAAAGTTTTTCGAAATTAACCGTCTTAAGACCGCCAACATAACCGGTGTGATGGTAGTAGAGCTTCTGGACGGATTTCCGTCCCGTTAAAGCAGCTTTATCGGCGTTGATAATTACCACAAAATCCCCCATTTCCTGATGGGGAGCAAAAATTGCCTTTTCCTTGCCCCGTACTATGGAAGCAGCCCTGGCAGCAACCCGGCCCAGGACTTTGCCCTCAGCGTCAATTACAAACCATTTCCGTTCCAGCTTGGCAGGCTTTACAAATACCGTGTCCATACTCAAACTGTGCCAAAAAAAATGAAAAGAGTCAATAGCCCGCCATGGCTGGCATGGAGGCCAGCCCAGATAATTGTCCAGTTTACTTTGTAAACTGGTATGACATGGTATACTCAACCGAGCCTGGCGAAGGTTCCCCTCTTGACGTCACCGGCGACGGAGTTTTCGAATCACCATAACTACAAAGGCGGCAATAAAGAAACCTGTTCTGAGGTTGGGGAGCAGTATGGCTGCTACGGGGACTGAGCCTATGGAAACCTGGTCTCCGGTAATGCCGAAAAGCACCAGAATTGAGTAAACCGTCTCTATATAGGCGGCAATAGTTCCGATTACCATGAGCATCCAGGCAATATCCCTGGTTTTGGACCACAGCATAATAGCGAAAAAGGCCGCCAGCGCCCCAGTTGTCAGACGGCTGACTATAAATACAATCTCCCCAACATCCATTGTCTTTAGTATCGGCCTTTTGGGGGGAAATTACAAGTTATCTGAGGCTGTTCCAAAACTTCAGTTTTTGGAACAGCTACCTTAGATTTAAAGGAAAAATCGGTCAAAGAACCGATTTTTCAAAAGCTTGTTCCGAAACTAACAGAGTTTTGGAACAAGCTCATCTATTACAGCCTGTTTCTCTGTCAGGCGTTCCGAATATGGCCCTGACCATTGATACGGTATTTCATGGTTGTTAACGCTTCGAGGCCCATTGGTCCCCGGACATGAAATTTCTGGGTACTGATCCCCAGTTCTGCTCCGAAACCAAACACACCGCCATCGGTAAAACGGGTCGAAGCGTTTACATACACACAGGCTGCATCCACCTCGCTGCAGAATTGATCCGCTGCCGTAATGTTATTGGTTAGTATCGATTCCGAATGATTGGTGGTATAACAGTTGATGTGCACAATTGCTTCTTCAAGGGAATTTACAGTTTTAACTGCCAGGATATTATCAAGAAATTCCGCTGCCCAGTCTTCTTCTGTTGCTTTTTTAAGTACTAAACTCTGAGAGGTTTGAATATATTCTCCCGTTCGTAACCGGGCAGATATACCGGTAATTGCTGCCATTGAGGCAGCATCGCAGCGGAGTTCCGCCTTGCCTTCCAGCCGGGCTGCCAAAACCGGCATAAGGGCATGCAAAACGTTATGGTGAACCAGCAAAGTTTCTACCGCATTGCAGACTCCGGGTTTTTGCAGCTTTGCGTTTTCAATAATATTAACCGCCGCTTCAATATCAGCGCTTTCATCAACATAGATGTGACAGTTTCCTTCTCCTGTTTCAATTACCGGAATACGGGCATTCTCCACAACACGGCGTATCAGATCATGGCCGCCGCGCGGAAGGACTACATCAATATACCCCCGCGCATTGAGGATCTCATCCACTTCATCGCGGCTTCCCGAATCGGCCAGGGCCGCCGCATCACTGATTCCGCCGCCTGCTGTAAGTCCTGTTTTGATTGCCTTAAGGAGCGCCTTGTTCGATTCCAGTGCTGCAGACGAACCGCGCAGCAATACCGCACAACCGGCTTTGTAGGCAAGACTTACCGCATCGGCAGTTACATTGGGACGGGATTCGTAGATAATTGCCGCCACACCCAGTGGCACAGTACATTGTTCTATTAAAAGGCCATCTGCTGTTTTCCACCCTGCCTTAACCTTACCCACCGGATCATCAAGCAGTGCAACTGTTTCTATGCCGGAAATAATTCCATCGATACGTTTGTCATTTAGAAGGAGCCTGTCTACCAACGCTTCTTTTGTTCCGTCGTTTCGGGCCTTGTCTACATCAACAGCGTTGGCACAGAGAATCGCCTTGCGCTCCTGGTCTATTGCCGCTGCCGCCGCCATTAATGCCGCATCTTTTTGCTCGCGGTTTTGTAATGCCAACAGAGCCTGAGCTTTTTTAAGTCTTTCAAAGACAGGTTTGAGGGAGATCATAGTTATTAACTATAATCCGGTTTTAGTTAAGTGACAACCGCCTATAGCGCCAGGCGCACTATAGTACATGGCGCCATTGCGGGGTCTGCCCCTAATCCTTAACCACTGTCCAGGTGAAGCCGCTATCCAGTGTTCTGGCTGCGATCGTGGGATGGGGGAAACCGCCAGATTGATCCTGTATTAAATAATTCCAGCCTTTTTTTAGGGTAACGTTGTCGTATGTAGGACCGGACATATTAAACGCAGTACTATTATAATTACTGCTGTCTATCGTTACGTCCTTGTCCACATATACTAATACTGCTAATTTATCACCGTATTTTGGGTACAATCCATATTTACCGCTTGGATCACAAAAAAATGCAGAACAATATTTAGTATCACTGGGATCTATTGTATAGGGGTAGGACTCGGAATTCCCTGTATCAATGACTTTCATTTTGTCGGATTTTGGCTGATCCAGCTCAATAGTCAATTTGCCGCCGCTTATCAGCACTTTCGGCGTTCCGGTTATATAATCGCTGAGTGGCGTGTCAGACCAGTCTCTATACGCAAAATTGGTTGCCGAAGTCTCATTTTCATATACTACCGTCTTATTATACAGCCTTACCGTATCGCCGATGACGTCAACCAAACTATCGCCGCTGCTTGTAGAACCGTTGTCGCAGGCCGTGAAACAAAATACGATTAGCGCGGCAAGGACAATAATCCCCATTAAGCCAAGTGTACCTTTTGTTTTAATTGTTTTTTTCATAATAAACTCCTCTTACGATGCATTTAATGTCTGCCTGACAAAATATACATACCCATACGGGTTTGTATTAAGGGGAAAGAAAAGCAAAAGACAGGAAATACTACCTGTTGTCCAGAGGGGAACCGCGCATCGTTGATGCGGCACCGCTTTGCGATTCGGTTGAGAATACCAAAGATAATAAGTTGGATATAATGGACAGTTTTTTTGCACTGACAGAATCCTACCACTGCAGGAAGACAAGTGCAAGTGATCACCGCTCGCCTACGGCACCGGAGCATGGTCACTGGTTATTAACGAAGAAACCCGCAAAAAACTTGGATTGGAAATAGTAGGAACGGCGCCATGCACACTTGCTGACGGGACAAAAGAAGCAAATAAAATGGCCGGGTCGCTGGAAGCAATGGATCTTGTAATAAGTCCCCGGCAGGAGCTTGTGGAAGCAAGTGAGAAAGAGATGATGCATTTACTATGCGGCGCAGCGTAAAAATCAATCAGATTAGCCATTTTCAAAAACTGAAGTTTTGAAAAAGCCTCAGATTATTCATTGAGTATTGGTTTATTTTCTTGTTCGCCGGCAATATCTTCTTCCGGTTCGGTTTTTTTCTCTTTATCATTCCCGGTATCTAACTCCTCACTCTTCCTGTTCCGTTTTTTCTTAACATTCTTTTTGGCCCAGTCATTGAGCAGCGCTTTAAGCCCGTCATCGGTAAGCTTAAGGGTTTTGCCGCAATCGGGACAGACAAAACGACCCGACTCGTCCAGAGCATCTTTACGGCAGCCAACGCAATAGGTATTGCCGCATTTAGGGCAGGTACCGCCGGGCATATCGTCCGGCGGTATGGCATAAAGCCGCAGGCTTGTAACTGTTTTTGGATTCCGCTCGACCTGCCATTCCCTGTTGCATGATGTACAGGAAACTGTTTTATAAAGAGCATCTATCATCCATTTTTCGAGATCATCACGGCCCTTCTCTGTCTCTTCGCTCAAATTAAATTCGTCCAGCCTGTCCAGAATTGCTTCTACTTCTTCCCATTGGCTTGCAAAAGCCCGGTTCCAGCCCAACTGAAGCAGGGAACCTGCATGGTTGGGATTGATCTTCAATGCCGCACGCAATGCCGCTTCTGCCCGTTTGTGCTCTCCTTTTTTTACCGCCACAAAAGCGATAAGCCCCAGCATATCGGGACTTGTTTCAGGAGAAAAACGATTACTTTGTAAACCGGCAGTTAACACATCATCTGCTTCGCCGTAATGTCCCAGTTCTATCAGGCACGAGCCACGGTTGTAACGATATTGAATATTAAACGGGGCAACGGCAAGGGCGCGGCGGTACCATACATCTGCTTCTTCAAAACGGCGGGATCGAACCAGAAGATTGCCCGCACAGTTTGCCATAAGCCCTTCGGGGTCTTCCTCCGGTCTGGACTCAAGCAGACGAAGCGCCTCTGCTTCATTACCATGAAGATACAGAAAAACAGCCTTGTTCACCCTGACGGCAGGGACCTCACCCAATACTACTGCGGCTTTTTCCAGATGAACGCGGGCTTTTTCCGTATCGGTTTTGCTTAACGCTGCCTGGGCTGCAAAGTTATGTATCCAGCCAAAACTTCTGTCATCTTCCGTAACTTTTAAGGCAATTTCCAAATCAACAGCAAGTTCCGGATCGCCGGGATCATTATTAATAAGGAAACGATTTTCCGCCAGCCTGAAACGGAACAGAGGATAGTCTGCTTCCAGCTTTACAGCTTTCTCAAAGAGGGGCATTGCCTCTCTGCGCTTGCCTTCCCGTACCAGAAGCAAAGCCTGCAAAAAATAAATTGCCGGATCGGGCCGGGCGCCTTTTTTACTTTTACGAAGTTGTTCGGCTACATCCAGTTCTTTACGGGCGGTTATCCAGTTTTCTATACCAAAAGCCCACTTTCCGGCAAGCGCTCTGCCTTCCCAATTGTTCTCTCCCAAAAGACGGAATTTGGGAATAATCAGCCCCAGTTCTTCGTAACGATTATCCGCCAAAAACACACGGCCAGCCTTTAAATAACGGTCCAGGGTTTTTTCCTTGTAAATGGGCTCGCCTTTCTGTTCCAGTAATTCATAAGCGGCAGCGGCATTTTTTGCGGCAAAACCGTTTGTTTCATCCAGTTTAAATGAATGATCATACGCATCCGCCGCTTTTTGGTAGTCTCTTTTATTAAAGTAACAATGACCCAGCAGATTAAAAAACGATGCAGGAGCGGCAAAGTGATTATCTATTTTATCGAAAATTATTGTTTTTTCCGAATTGTCTGACTTTGAAATTTCTTCTGCAAAGTGAATCAAATCATCATAACGGGAAGAAGAATACAACAGCGCTGTTTTCATGCTGCGGGCTTCCTGTTCTATGCCCTTTATATCCATTGCTTCTTCAATATACTCTTCCGCTTCATCCCACAATTCCAAAGCCAATGCAAGTCTGGCTCCAAGAAGAAGTTCTTTTGCAGACCTGATCGATTCTTCCAGTCGTATTGCCGCAAGTACAACGCCGTCTTCTGCCTTTGCCAGCTCATCAGCCAGGTTTGCCCGGTATTCCCAGGCCTTACGGAGCTGAGCCAATGCAGAGTCTGCCCTTCCCAGAGCCGTAAAGGTTTCTGCCAGCCGTATACGGCTGTCGGGAAAAGCTGTAGCTTCAAGTTCATAATAATGTTTGTGAACATTCTCTATATAAGAATCAAGGCTGAATTCAACAAGTTCCGCCAGAGCAGAAAATTTTTCCGGCACGGCGGAGGCATCATTAGTTGCGGAAAATTCAGATGTTATATTTCCAGCCGGAAGCGCCTCAGTTTCTTCATAACTGGCGGTAACAAAAGCTATCCTTCCTTCGGGTATGGAAGGATCGTCCCAGGCACCTGCCCACATTTCATTGATTAGTAAAAGAATTTTGCTGCCAAAGGTAATTATCCGCAGCTTAAATTCACCTGACCTGCCCTTTAAATCAACCTTGCCGGGCACCTCTGTCCAGCCAGCCAGGGTAAACGGAACACTGTTTCGTACCAAATCCAGACGGAAATAACCACGGCTGGAAACCAGTGCCATATAATATGTAAGATCGTCTACCATTCGGAAAATAAAGCCTGCCGCCGCATAGCCTCCTTTTGGATCAAGCCTGATATGACCTTTTATATCCATGTCCTGATAACGGTAAATTGCGTTTTCGGCCCATGCAATACAGCCGGTTTTTTTTACTCCCAGGCAAAGTGCATTATTAAAGAGATAGGCACGATACAGATTTTCTGATGTAATGGAAAAACGAACATGCGGCGGTTTCCCCGGCTCGTCTTCCCGGGAAAAATCAGCCTCCCATTGTTCGTGAACAAAGTCATCTGTATCGGTAAGGTATTCCCTGGATATACTGCGGCTGAAGAGCTTTTTCAAAAAGCCGAACATAAAATTATATTACCCCATGAGGGCAGTGTAAGTCGAGGTTATAATGGACAAAGAATGGTTTTTCGATAATGCAAAAAAATTACTGCTGTCAATGCGAAAAATCTCCGCCGGAACGGTATTGCTAATGTGGGCGCTGGCAATGATTTCGGGGGTTTTTATATATAAACTGGTTAGCGGAAATAATCCGGCAAAAAAAGAAATTACAATGACCTTTGCTACATGGTGGGACGATGAACTGGAAGGGGAAACTTTTTCTGCTCTTTGCTCCGAATATCAGGTGCAAAACCCTGGAATTACCATAAAACTGGAAAAATTAAATTGGGATACAATTCAGGAACTACTGGAAAAAAAAGACAGCAAGGATTCCAATAAAAACGCACAAAAAATCAATCCTCCCGACATTTTCAGCATTGATCCCTATGCTGTCTATGAACTGGAAAAAAAATCTCTTCTTGCAAAACTTGAAGACGACAGAAATTTTACCGGAAATATTGTATCGATCATTTCGTTTATTAATCCGCTTTATTACAATATAGGATTGCTCCAGGATGCGGGCTTTGATCGTCCTCCAAAAAACCAGACGGAATTCCTTTCATACGTGCAGCGAATTAAAGAAACCGGCAAATTCGGCGCAGGTATTGCATTAAGTGACCTCCGCCATGTAAACCAGCAGCTTCTTTCGTGGATTTGGGCTGCAGTCGGCAATCCTGATGTTTCCTCCAGTTTTGCTTCCAAAGAAGTAATCGACACGTTAAATTTTTTAAATCTTCTTTATCAAAACCTATATGACAATCCTTTTGAATTAAGCAAAGCAAAACTTCTGGAAGCTTTTGGCAAAGGTGAGATAGGGATGATGATAGGCTCAATCGCAGACATAAGAGAAATAAAAAGAACAAACATAAATTTCAGCATTACGACGATTCCTGCACCTGTGTCATATACAAAAAAACCTGTATTTCCCCTTTCTGTCTGGTATGTGGGAATTTACAGCAAGAGTGAATATCAGGAAGAAGCAAAAGATTTTATTCTCTTTTTGAAAAAAAAGTCAGGAGAAATTGCAGCGGCGGCATATGCTGTTCCCGGAAACGGAACACTCGACAGGGAACTGTCAAAAGAAGATCTTTACTATGCCAAGGCCTTTGATATGTACGAAGCAGGCGAAATGGTACGTGAACTGTACCACTCCCAAAACATCAGCCAGTTTAATGACATTATTATCCGGGAAGTAAGATTTATGTTCCAGGGAAGCAAAACACCCAAGGAATGTGCCGAGGCAATACAGTATAACTGGGAAAATCTTGCGGGAATAACACCGGCTGTTCCTTAAAATGGATTTGTTAATTAAGCCTCATGTTTTTAACGCTAAACTTGTCGTTCCCGCTTCCAAATCGCACACTATAAGACGGCTTATAATGGCTGCATTAACAGATAGTGTTTCGCATATTAAAAGGCCGCTGTTTTCTCTGGACACTCAGTCCTGCATAACAGCTTGCCGTGTTCTTGGCGCAGAGATATCTGAAGATTATAACGGTGAAGAACGTCTAACTGAATTGAAAGTACAGGGGCAAAAGTACGGCAGTAAAGATGATTCGAAACGGTTTATCGATGCAGGTAATTCCGGTACTACGCTGTTTTTTGCAATTGCCGCCGCCGCCCTTCTTTCGCAGCCCGTTACTTTTACCGGTGACAGGCAAATTGCAGGACGCAGCGCCGGCCCTCTGTTGGATGCACTGGTGGATCTGGGTGTAAAGGTCTCTTCAAAAAATGGCTGCGTCCCCATTACCGTCTGCGGCCCGCTAAAGGGCGGCAGGGTAAATCTCCCCTGTATGACCAGCCAATACCTTTCGGCGCTGCTCATCGCTGCTCCCCTTGCCCACGAACACACAATTATTGAAATAGACATTCCCCTGCTTAACGAAAAACCTTATGTGGAGATGACTCTTGCTTATCAACAAATCCAGGGACTTTACAATGATGCAGTTAGTGATTCAAAAATAATCACCAATGCTGATTATTCATACTTCCGTATTCAAGGCGGTAATGTTTATCTGCCAATAAATGGCCCGGTACCGGGAGATTTTTCTTCCGCAGTTTTTCCTGCTGCGGCAGCAGTAATCTCGGGAGGAAAAACAATATTGCTTGGCCTTGATCCCAACGATACCCAGGGCGACAAAGTCTTTTTCGAATACCTGTTACAAATGGGCTGCGAAGTACAATGGGAACAAAGGGATAACGATTGGCAGGTTACAGTATTCCGCAATAAACCATTACAAGCCGGAGTTTTCGACCTGAACGCCGCGCCGGATTTACTTCCAATCATGGCTGTATTGGGCGCTTTCGCCGTTGGGGAAACAAAGCTTTGCAATGTCGCACATGCGCGGATAAAAGAAACAGACCGTATTGCCGTAATGGCAAAAGAATTGCAAAAACTGTTTACACAAAATACTGATTTTTGCTGTGAGGAAAAACCCGATGGCTTAATTATATGCGGCATTGGTAAAGATCCTGCCATGGCCGGCTTCGGCGATATTGAAATCAACCTGGACGGCCGCGGCGATCATCGTGTTGTTATGGCTTTGGCATGCGCTGCCCTGGGATTGCCTGCCGGAACAACGGTTGCGATTAGCGGAGCAGAAGCGGCGGATGCTACCTATCCGGGATTTTCCGAATTGTTTGGAGCTTTGCGTTACATAGACGCCACTTGACAAATTTGGTGGCATTCCGCGCTGTGTTGCCTTTATTGTGTTATTGATCCACCACTTGTCAGTGTAATGGTTATTGAGTCACCTGGGTTTATTGTTATGTTAGTTTTTGTAGTAGGCATTATTCCTCTATTGCTGGCGTTTTCTTTATACCGTTATAGTGCTATATTAAAACGTCCGATTTTTTTTGCTAACTGTTCCTTGACCTCTGCGATCCCTGCGTTCTTGGTGAGAGGCCATTCCAGAAAATGCTTTTTTCAGCGCAAGCCTGTCTCTTTGCAGACAATCATCCGGAGTAATTCGTCGTTTCTTTTTCTCAGTGTACTCTTTACCGTTTCTGAACTTTCACTTATATTTTTCGTATGCGTTATATAAAGCAATTGGGTATTATTCTGGCTTTTGCCTTTGCAGGCGAAATTTTCATCCGCCTGGTGCCGGGCGGACTTCCTGCCACGGTAATGGGGTTGCTCTTTATGCTTGCCGCCTTTGGGTTTAAATTGCTTAAACCGGAACATATAAACGAATGCGCCGGTTTTTTAAGCGGCATTATGGCATTTTTCTTTCTGCCGGCAGCAGTTACCATTATTCAGAATTCGTCACATATTCTGCCGGTTTTATGGCAGCTTCTTTTTATCGGTGTAATCACTACTTTTTTAACATTCTTTGTTACTTACGGAACAGTACGGCTTTTGCAAACCATACTAAACAGAAAAAAATAATGGAAACCCTTTTGTCTTTGCCAATTTGCGGCATCCTTATAACCATTGTCTGCTACATGGCCGGACTCTTTATCAGAAAGAAAATATCTTCGCCTCTGACCAGTCCCATGATTACTTCCAATGCCTTGATTATTCTTATTGTCGTTTTCAGCCCTCTTACTTTGGAACAATATCTTGCAGGAGGGAACATTATTACCATGTTTATCGGTCCGGTAACGGTAATCCTTGCCCTGCATATCTACCGTCAGCGCACACTGCTTAGAAAAAATATTATTCCGGTGTTGGGAGGATGTATAGCCGGATCATCTGCATCGCTTTTCAGCATTTGGGCTCTGTGCAGGCTGTTTAATCTTGAACAGATAATAACCGCTTCCATACTGCCAAAATCAGTTACCACCGCTATTGCCATAGAACTCTCCCTTAAAGGCGGCGGTTTTGCCGGACTTGCCGTTTCCGGAGTAATTATTACCGGAGTTACCTGTTCTGCGTTCGCACCGTTTTTTATCAGAATCTTTAAGCTGAAAGATCCTGTTGCCGCCGGTGTAGCTATCGGTTCGTCAGGCCATGCCATTGGTACTGCCGCAGCCATTGAGTTGGGTGAAGTTGAAGGTGCAATGAGCGGCCTTTCGATGAGTTTAATGGGAATAGTTACCAGCGTAATCTACCTGTTTCTTTTTTAAAGTGAATTTTCCCACTCTGTAACTAATTCTTCCGGACTGGTCTTGCCGATTTCTTCGTTGAGTTCCGCTTCATGACCGGTCCGAAGATAGAAAAGCCGGCATTCTGCAGGTTTACCAAAGATGTCTTCCGCTGCCCGTTTATAAACAGCAAGTTGTCCGATATGGCGGGTAACGTCTTCGTCTTTGTCGGTTTTAAAATCAACTATATATACTGAAGAACCGTCTTCAAATAGCAGATCGATTTTGCCCGAAATAATATATTTCCGCTGCCGGCATTGTACCGCGGTTATTACAGGATACTCTGTTTTTCGGAAGCTTGCGGAAACAGCTTTACGGCCCAAAGAAGAACTGAAAAATCCGTTTGCCAGGGTAAGTGCTGTTTCTGTTAAGGCTTTCCGGTTTGTGATTCCAAGTGATTCGGAAAAACGGGAATGAAGTTTTGGTTCTTCTTCGTTAAAAATCGCTTCAATAAAAGAATGAACTATGGCCCCGAATTCCTGAGGCAGAATTCCAGTTTGTTGCAATAGTTCGTCAATTTTGTCAGAAGATGAATGTGATTCTGGAAACGGTTGTGTATGCAGCTTGCTGGCATAAATTATCTGCGGTATATAACAATACGGAGAAATAATGGGGATGGTTTCATAGTCCAATGCTGCCTTCCGTGCTGCTTCTTCAATAGTAAGTTCTGCAGCTTTTTTCGGCTGCTCAATATGTTTATGGCAGTCTATTGCTTCGATTGTGTACAAGGGATTGTTCCCATTTAAAGCAGGAAGAAGCCGTAAGAAACTCATTGATTCTATATTTGGGTTTCTCCTGTACTGTTCCAGCCGTTCAATGATATATTCATTTCCGTAACCGTCCCTGTCTTCGGTATTTAACTCTTCGCGTTCAGCCTTGTTCTGTGCCGGGATAACCGCAGTAACATAAAGCTTCTGTTCCGCTCTTGTCATGGCAACATACAGAAGCCGCCGGAGTTCCGCTTCAGTCTTGTTACGGTTTTCATTTATTTCCGAAAGAAAAAAATAATCGTATTCGCCTGAAGCTGAGTATGCTTCAGACAGTTCCTCCGGCTGGGGAAGTTCAAGAAAAACTCCCCATCGATCGGAATAAAGCGCCAGTCCCCGGTTCAAATTGACTTTTTCCGCATTGCCGCAGTTGTATACAAACACAATGGGAAATTCCAGGCCTTTTGAACGGTGAATTGTCATGATCCTTACGCCGCTGCTTTCCTCATTGGACTGGATTGAATCATCGGGTTTTTCTTTTTTATTTACAAGGCTTTCGAGATTATCCAGAAAATCTACAAGCGATCCGCCCTGTTCTTCCGTAACACGGGCTTTCTCGAAGAATAAATCGTAGAGATCAAGATAAACCTGGGTTGATGCAGACCAAATGACTTCGTTACGGTAACCTTCTTCGTACCAGAGTTTAGTGATCAGGGAGCTGACGGAACAATCCCGTGCATCAATCTGAAGTTTCCGGTAACAATTACGTGCCTGTTGGTAACGAGAACGATCCGAAGGCTGCAATAATTCATCCAGAGATTCGTCAAATGGTTTTTCGCCGTTAAGCATACAAACGGTAAATGCGTCTTCGCTCAGGCGGACGAAGGGAGAACGGAGCAGGGCGCCGTAGGCAATACGATCGCCGGGGTAAACAAGCAATTTTAACCAGGCCCAAAGATCGTTTACCGGCGCTTCGTTAAGAAGCGAAGCGGGCCTGTCTGCATTAAAAGGAATACCGTATTGTTTAAATGCCCGTTCCAGCGAGTGTTGATGGGTATAGCTGCGCAGCAGCACGGCAAAATCACCGTAATCGCAGACTCGTTCTTCCGCAGACTCTTTGCCGTAAACAGCGGTCTTTTGTGAAATTAATTTGTTGATTTCTGCGGCAATATAATACGCCTCATGATCTTCCGCTTTTAAAAAATCTTCCTTGTCCCGGCAGCCTGAGTCAAAAAATGCAAAATGCAATTGCTGTTTATTGCCGCCGCCGGTATCCCTGCTTTTTATCCAACGGTATGTTGCCTGATAGCTTTCGGTTTTTGTACCATCAGGCGGAAATATTGCCGGCTCAGGATCATTATCATCTTTATTGCGATAACCGCCGAAAATCAGATTAAACGCGTTGATTAGCACAGGGTCTGAACGGTAATTCCGGTTCAATCTAAGGGCATGTCCAGTGTTTTGAACAAGACTGCGGAACACCGAGACATCGGCTCCGCGGAACCGGTAAATGGATTGTTTTTCGTCTCCTACATAAAATACTTTTGCCGGACCTGAAAGCAGATCTACCAAATCCCGTTGCAGACTGTTATTGTCCTGGAATTCGTCGATCATAATCATCCTGAATGAATTCCGGTACATGTTTCGTATGTCTTCGTGCTGTCTGAGACCGTCTACCGCCAAATGGGCAATGTCACTAAAGGTAAGTATACCTGCTTCCCTTTTTTTTTGGTTAAGCAGCTCCTGGTATTCTTCGATTAAGGGAAATACCTGCTTTACAATGTCCCATTGAAAGGCCTGGCGTGCCAGTGCATGGAGCAGTTCGCAGAGATCTCTTAAGTTACATACTGCTTCTTTTATAACAAGAGCAGCTTCATTTTTACCAACGTTTAAATTACAGTTTTTTATTTTAAAAATAAATTGTAAATACAAAACAATTTGCTTCCGCAAAGCTTCCGGTTTTTCCGCATCTGCAAACAATGGTTTTATTTCCGGAGCATTTTTTGCATCCGGAAGTACTGCAGAAAGATATTCACGTAGCTTTAATGTTTCCGGAAGTTCTCCGTACTTTTCCTTGATCAATGCAATTTGTTCATCAGCTGTATTGGCATAAATCTTCCATTGTTTACAGATTTCTTCACGCTGGATTTTTTCAAAATGGTTAAAATCAAGCGGGGAAGAAACAGTGCTGTTAAACAGTACAGGCCGGACAAAAAGTTCATCCGCCGTTTGGCGTATATTTTTTTCCGCAATAAGCCTCTGTAAAGAAGGATCGTCCCGTTTGTCCAGCACAAAGCGCAAGGCCAGGGAACGGGCTTCTTCCTTTACCCGCATATCGTTGCTTTCAAAACCGGGACTAATTCCAAAGCGCCTGCAAACATTACGGGCTACACCCAGACAAAATGAATCAAGAGTGGAAATCCATGCCTTGTGAAAGCTTTCTACCGCTTTCCTGGCACATTCATTCCATGATGCATGTTCCGCAAGAAGTGAATAGATACGGCGGTACATTTCATTCGCCGCCTTGTTGGTAAAGGTGATGGTAAGAATTTGATCTGCCTCACATCGTCCCGACATAATAAGATAACCGTAACGGGCGCTGAGTACCTTGGTTTTCCCTGAACCTGCTCCGGCGCTTACAACAGTATTTTCTTCTGTAATAACAGCTGCGCGCTGTTCGTCATCCAGCTCCTGAATAAAAGGAAGGTTTTCAATCGTCATCATCTTCTTCTTCTTCCGGGGATTCTCCGCTGCAGCGATCGTCAGGAGGGTTAAGGGAATATTGTGAACGGCACATGGTTCTGTAAGTACATTTGGTGCATGTTTTAATGTGAGTATTTACACGGGTAAAGTTTAGTTCTGATACGGCAGTTTCAAAGTCTTCTATTGCCCTGTCAAGGGCATCTATGGTGCTTTGATATTGTTCTCTGGAATATTCTTTTTTTCTGAATGCACCAACCACAGAAACAAATTCATTTTTATTAATACCGGCAAACAATGCACTGTCTACTTTTTCTCCGGTAACTTCTTCGTACAGCTTAATGTACATGGGAATCTGAAAATCCAGAAGTTCGTTCTCTTCGTTTAAACGGCAATGACTCTGCAAAGGAATTTTACCGGTTTTGTAGTCTATTATCATCGGCCCGGAAGGACCCTCTGAAACCCGGTCTATGTAACCATTAAGCAGAAGCTTTCTCTGGTTTACTTTATAGCCCTGTTCCAGTTCTTTTACTTTATAGCCGTCAAAATACTGGGCTTCGGTTTTTAAAAGGGTACGGAGTTTCCGGTTTATTGCCGAAGCAAGAGAGGGACGCAGCGGATAAATCAACGGCCCGCGGAGAGTGTTGTGGCTTTGCAGAACATCGGCGGTTATTTCTTCAATCCAGTTAAAGTACACGCCAAGATGTTCTTTTAGAAAGCAGGTATGATTATCTTTAATACGTTCGAACAGGCGTTCCAGTATTTTGTGGTAAATAAGTCCCAGCGATTCGGCATCCAGCAGGGAAGCATCCAACTCGAATTTTTCCAGGCGGAAAATTCTGCCGTACAGCCACATTAACGGGCAGGTAAAAAATTCGTTTAAATCCGAGGCCGATACGGACAGTTCTGTAATGCCATTACTTTCCATACCGGTATTTTTACTGCGAATCTTTTCCCGAAGCGTCCGGGCGATTTTGCCGGTGTAAAGGCCGCCGGAATTGATCGGCTGCGATTCCAGCAGTAATGTACTCCACCGCTTAAAACCTTCCTTTTGAACCGGGTAGAGTTGTGCTGGTTTTTCTGCGCTTCCTGCCCTCCATTGCTGTTCTATACTAAACAGATCCTCAATATAGGCGGCTGTTCCCGTAACAAGATCGGCTTTTTGTTGATTATGTGCAAAGAAACTGTGAGGTATAGCCCATCCGGCAAACGTTTTTTCCGAAGCGCTGATGCGGGTAAAACAGTTGTAGTTTTTATAGGAAGCAATTGAATACAGGGACAACATTGCTGCCGAAGCATCTGTGTCTGTTATGCCAAGTCTGGTGCGTTTGTCCGGCTGCAGGAAGGGAAGAGGCCTGTGCTGAAAAACCACCGCTGCCTGTGAAGCATTTAACAATATATGACAGCCGAACGGAGTGCCTGCCGCTACAGGGTAATCGTAAAGGTTTACTCCGCCTTCATTGCTGTTGTAAACATAGTTTTTCTTCCTTAAATGCGATACATAAAAATTAAATGGAACATCAACAGCAAGCTGCCGGAATGTTTCTTCTGCCTCAATTAATGCGGAAAGTTCTTCAATACAGCGGGCCAGCACTGCATTACTTTCGGCGCTTTGGTTCTCTGCATCAAGAGAATCATCCGGCGAAGGTTCTCCGGTTGAAAACACCAGAAAAGACCGGAAAACGTAGTACTGCTCCAGTATCTTCCGGAACGATTTTGCGCCGGTCATAGCCTGAATAGTTTTTTTTAACCGTTTGTAGTAAGCAGCTAAATGATCGTTTGGACTTTGCTTAAAGCCTTCTTCCCATGCATCTGCAATACGGGAACGATCTCTGAAAGGAGCAACACAGTGATTTTTAATGCCATATTCAATCAACGATTTATTTGATTCCGGGTCTTTCCATGGTATGCTGCAGTCAAGGAGCAGACGTTTTACACTGTCAAAAGAAAAAAGAGAAGCAGAACATTCACTTATCAGGGAAAAAAGTTTTCCAATGGGATATTCTCCAAGTGTTTTGCCGGAACGGCTTACAAATGGAATGTCATGCAGTGTTAGTTCCCTTTCCATATAAGGCGCAATGTTTTTGTAATCGCTCAGGGTTACGGCTATTTCTTCGTAAGGTAATCCTGCTTCATGAAGACGGCGAATTTCCAGAACAGCGCTGCGGATCTCGGTCCGGGCTGAGTTAAAAAAGTTAAGTATTGGTTTTTCCTCTGTATTATGCGCCGCTTGTTTGCAGGAATAAAGATTAACTTCCGGAAGATTAAGCAGTTCTTTAAATTCCTCAAAGTCCTCCAGCGCTTCGGGAAAGAAAATAATATAGTTTTTATCGTTTTTAAAAAAACTCATTTTTTCCCAGGATGGTTCATAAAGACAGTTTTCCTGCAGAAATGCGGCGTAGCTGGTTTTAATGATGTGCAGATCCCTGTCTTCGTCATCGTCTTTAAAATGACCGGCCGTATGTAATTCTTCCCAGCGTTTCAGGGAACTCAGTAATGAGGCTATGGAATCTGTAAATACCAAACTGTTTTTTGCATATTGTACAGGGATTAATGCCTGAAGAAATGGTTCATTTGTATTTTTTTGGGTCAGGGAATGTGCAAAAAGCCGCCTGATCAAAGCCGAAACAGGTTTACGTTTTTTTTCCTCAGAACGGATTGCTTCTTCTTTAAAACGATCCCAGGCAAGAAAATGTTCCGGAGAAAGAGAACGTAATTCACCATGAATACAAATCTTCCGGGCCCAAAGTGAAGCAGCGGTTTCCGAAGGAAATACAAAAAAGGTATTTGTTTTTTCTTTTATTTTTTCAATAATGGTTTCAAAAACTGAGTTCATGTATTATCTATTGCCAAACAAATTCAAGCTCGTATTGTCCTTTTACTCCCGGCAGTGATTTAATTAATGTACCAAGCTGCTGTTCAGCCGATATTTCAGCATCTTTTATTACTGTACTGTTCATAACTTTTTTTTCCAGTTCATGTTTTCTTTCTGCAGTAACCCTGAATGCATCTGCAATTTTTATTTCGTTAAATATTGTCTGCGACTGGTCAAAAATTTCAATGGAATCATCGAGGATTTCGTGTGAAAGTATTTTTACGGGAGGAAGAAAAATGCGTATTACAGGCAGATCTGAGACTTCGGCTGATGTATTGTTCTCTTCTTCTTCCTGTACCGGTTCTTCCACACGGATCTGTCTTCCATCAATACCCAGCTTTATTCTTCCGTCGAAAGTAAAGATATATTTCCTCGTGGTAAAAGGAATGGTCCAGCCCTTGATGTCTTTGGCATTAATATCTTTAACTACCGAAGTATAATGATAGGCAAGGCTTGCGTATTCACCTATTGGAAGCACTTCCCTGACTGTTGTGTGGGCGGTAACTTCAGATTTTTCGGTTATTTGCGGCAACAGACCAAAGCCGATTTTTTTTCCTCCCGGCAGAATACCGGTTGTTAATAAAAGAAAAACAATAACAAGAATTAAAAATGTTGGAAGTAAAAAACGTTTCATAACAGATTATATAGTAGGTTAGAATACAAACAATGATCAAGTGATGTAGTTTGTTCTGTTACTGTCCCGCAGCGGTTGTAAATGCCAGTCCTGCAAGTCCTTTTATTTCACGGTCGGTAAACCGTAAACCGCCACCAAGGAAAATATCTCGATTTTTGTTTAATGCATCGTAGACTCCGCCCTGGACGTAAAGCCAGTTTAGTGGATTATTTTTGTCCGGATTAAAGAATGGATAGATCGTAACAGTTCCTCTCAGGTTTGGTAAATATCCGGTACGAAAATTAAAAAATTCACCGGAAAGCGCAACCCATGGTATTGGCTGAATATCAACTCCGAAACCTGCAGTGTTTTCCAAAAGACCTCCACGAAGTGTTAATATACCAAAACGGCGCGCCAATTCCGCATCCATCGAATACGTATATTTAGTTTCGGTTATCTCCTCAATTGCAGTACCACTGGGGCCGGAAGTGGTAGTTACAGTCCTGGAACTTATCCCTTCCGGCATGCCATTTACTCCTATCCGGTACCAGCGGTCTCCTGATGCCGGTTCCAGCCTGATCGAAGCGCCGGCTCTGACATACGTGCTGTTAAAGCCATAGTTTACACGTGTATCAACCAGAAGCCCTATACCGTTTGTCCTGTCTATAAATTCTCCGGCTCCGTCCAGTACATGCTGGAGTTTTACTATTGCCGTTTCGGTTTCTTCCACAGTACTTAAAAGTGAATTGTACAGACGGTCGTCATAAATTGCCTGGCCGACATTACCCCGTCCCTGAGCAATTTCGTCGGAAATCATACGTATGTTTTCCATAGCCAGCCGAATCTCCAGCAGAGAAATGCTAATATCTTCTCCTCTGAGTTCGAGGATCCTGTCGGTTCTTTCCGTAATAAGGGCTGCATTTTGTAAAATTTGCGTTATTAAATCAAGTTCTTCATCTACCCTGGCTTCAATTTTGGATGCAATTGATGCAATTGATTCAAGTGATAGCGCCAAAAGAACCATTTGGTTTTGCTGAAATTCCGCAAGTATATCTGAAACCTGGGTTCCTATTTCTGAAACGGAACCCATTATTGCATTCATATCCATTGAAGTATCTGTTTGTATAGTTCCGCCGGAAGGCAGTATGGGACTTAATTCTGTACCCGGATCAAGACTTAATATGTAGGTTCCAAGTATGGAAGAGGCTTTACGTGAAATAACGGCGTTTTCATGCACTTCTACATCTTTAAGCAAAGCTATTCGTATTCGGGCATTGGTTTCTTCCAGATGTATTTCCCTGACTTTACCTACGGTAACTCCTGCCATATAAACTTTAGAACGGGTAGAGAGGCCCGTAGCATCCGAAAGTACGGCTACATAGCTCTTTGTATTTACAGGTGAAAGACCGTCCATGGTCATAAGCATGAATCCAATTCCGGAGCCGCCGACAATAATGAAGAAAAGGGCTATTTTTACGTACCTTGACATATTTATGATTCCAAACCGCCAAGGGATATTCTTAAAAAATCTTTAACCATAGGGTGCTCTGATTTTTCCAAATCCCCGGGTGATCCATTTGCAATTATATAGCCTTGATCCAGAAATGCAATCAGGTTTGCATATTTAAAAGCAGCCAAAATATCATGGGTGATCATTACACAGGTTATTCCCAACTCCTTATTAACCCGCAGTACCAGGTTGTTTATTGTTTCCGACAGTACCGGATCAAGCCCTGTAGTCGGCTCGTCAAAAAAGAGTACTTCCGGATGCAGGATAAGCGCCCGTGCAACACCCACCCGCTTTCGCATACCGCCGGACAGTTCATCCGGTCTTTTTAATTCTATACCGGGAAGTTCAATCCATTCAAGAAGTTCAGCCACCTGTTTTTTTATTTTCGCCTTGTTTTTAATCCCCTGAACTTCAATAAGGGGAAAACTCAGATTTTCCTCGACATTCATGGAATCAAAAAGAGCCGCATTCTGAAAAGAATAACCAAAGCGGTTTCGAAAAGTAATTAATTCCTTTCGATTTAATGAAGTTAGTTCTGTGTCTTTATACCATATCCTGCCCTTGTCGGGTTTGATCATTCCAATAATGGTTTTGATCAATACGCTTTTGCCGGTACCGCTTTGACCAATAACGGCATAAAGCGATTTTTCCGGAATATCAATTGATACATCACGGAGGACATGGTTTTTTCCAAAAGATTTGGAAAGGTTCCTGGTGCGTATAATGGCTTCATTCATAGGTAAATTACTTCAAGCATCATGGTGCTAAGCACATAGTCTGCCAATAAAATTGATACGGAGGCCGCAACTACCGCCTTTGTTGCACTGTCCCCTACGCCTTTTGCCCCCTGAGTGGTGTTAAGACCGCAGAAACAGCATATTGTGGCGGTTATAAAGCCCATAACAACTGCCTTTATCATGCCAACAATTATGTCTCTGGGATTCAGCAGATGAAACATATAGTCCAGATAATTGGCTGAATCAATTGAATGAAGATAAATTGAAATTATGTAGGAACCTATGGCGCCAATTACATTGGCTAACAATGTAAGAACCGGGAAGACTACCATCGAAGCTATAACCTTGGGCAGAACCAGATATTGGACAGGATCGATAGACATTGATTCCAGTGCGTCTATCTGTTCGGTAACCCTCATGGTTCCCAACTCCGCAGCCATGGCTGAGCCATTTTTTGCTATCAGCATAAGGGTGGTTATAATAGGCGCCAGTTCTCTGGCCATTGCCAGACCTACTGCCGCTCCGATACCGACTTCTGCCTGGAACATTTGCATCATTACTATCATTTGAAGTGCAAAAATTGCCCCGATGGACCCGCTTGAAAGCAGGATTATCAGTACAGAATCGACACCAAGGTGTTCGATTTCAGCAATATACTGCCTGGGGCGAAAAGGACGCTTTGTAATACTCCGAAAAAGCTCTCCAAGAAAAGAAAAGTACTTTCCTAATCCTTCGAGTTTCCGGATAATGCCATGAAACATTCGACCAAAGTATACATCACCTAAGAACCATTGACGAGAGGGGTAAAAAATATATATTATATACTATAGATGTCTGCCGCAGTAAGAAAAAAGGCCGGCGGAGCCTGGCTCCTTTTTTGGCTGGTTTTCTTAATAGGGGTAACTGTACTCTTTATGGCGAATATGGAGCGTATAAAGGGAACCCTTATTGAAACCAGGGTACTGGATAAACTGTTCAAGAACAGGGAAACCAGTTCGGAGGAAGATACAGGCGATGAACTTGAGCGCCAAATTCACAACCTTGCCAATGGTGTGGCAGATGGTTCCAGTGCTGTTGAAGGGGGAAGTCCGGCGGATCAAATTGTCTCATTTGGAGACACTGTACAACCGGACAGCTTAACACAGCAAGGGAGTTCGGCAGAGCAGGGTACTCAGCTGCAGCAGGGGAATACGGCGCAGCAAGCCGAAACGTCTATTGAGGCGGGCTTACCGGGAAAAACGGTAACAAGATCAGTTTATTTGATGAGGGTTGATGGTACAGGAGCAATTCTCTGGACCAACGTTAAGCGGGATTTGCCTGCCAGCGACAGCCCGTTATCTGATACGCTGGAGGCGTTGATTAAAGGGCCTTCGGCCGCGGAGGAAAAACAAGGGTTGATTTCCCTGATACCAAAAAATGTAAAAATCCAGAATGCCGTTGTCCGGGGCAGTACTGCATATATAAGTTTTAGTGAGGATTTTTTGTTTAATACCTATGGCACGGAAGGCTATGCAGGACAGCGTAGACAAATTGTACTAACTGCTACAGAATTCAGTAATGTAAAGGATGTACAGATCCTTATTGACGGGAAACGGGTCGATTATTTAGGTGAGGGTATCTGGATAGGAAGTCCTGTCAGCCGGAGTATGTTATGAATTTAGAGGGGAAATTGCAGTCGGAGGAACTTTTCTCGAATCGTATTCTCGCTCTATTGGATGTAATAAATGCAAATGGTCTTGGCCTTTGGGAAATGTCGAACGGGATAATAACCCTGGATCAAAAAACTTCCGAGATTATCGGCCTTGAGGGCAACAATCAGATAAAACTTGATGAAATATTTGGATTAATACACGAAGAAGATAGACAGGAATTTAAGGATGTTCTTGCTACAATAGAGAGTACTCCCAATAAAAATGCAGTTGCCGAATGCCGGATCCATAACAAGAAGACCAAAGAGCATTCCTGGATAAGAATTATGGGAAAAAGCTACCTTCATCAGGGAAATATGGTTATATTGGGCAGCAGCCAGCTTATTGAAGGCAGGGCGCTGGATGTGTTCAATGCGATGCTTGATAATATTACCAAAGAATTAAACAGGAAAGATGAATTAAACAAATGTATATTTGATATTACCGAAATCCTTCTAAATGCAGATGAAACAAACTTTGAGGCAATATTTCAGACCTGTCTGGAAATAATTGCCCAGGCTGTCGGTCTTTGCAGGTTGTATATTTATAAAAACCATCTTGTTGAGGGAACTCTTTGTTGTACGGAAATTCATGAATGGGTGGATGGTGTCGAAGTAACATTGGGAGAAGATTATACCAAGGATATCCCGATTCATACCTGGCCGGGTCTTGAGGAGATACTAAGCGAAGGCCAAACTTACAATAAACTTCTCAAAGATACACCCTCGGAAATTCAGGAAATGACCCCCAAGGGAATAAGGGCTGTTCTTTTTGCACCCATCTTTCTTAGAGATATGCTGTGGGGTTTTGTAGGTTATGAATGGCTTGAAGAAAAACTTTTCAGCGCTGATGAAGTAGCAATACTGTGTTCGGCAGGTTTGCTGCTGGCTAACTCGCTTATCCGGAACGATTTAAATAAAAACCTTTATCTGGCGGTGGATAAAATTAATACCACTACCATAAAAGCGGAAGTGTTGGAAAAATTCGCCTATACCGACACCTTAACGGGCATTTACAACCGCAGACATTTTATGGAATTGGCTCAAAATCCGCTGGACAAGGCAAAACGCTTTGGCAAATTTTGTTATGTAATGATCATGGATTTGGATTTCTTTAAAAAGGTAAACGATACCTATGGACACCTGGCAGGGGATGAAGTGCTAAAAAATGCTGCCAATGTAATGAAGAATACACTACGTTCCTACGATCTTTTGTGCCGTTACGGCGGAGAAGAATTTGTTGTTCTTGTTGCCGAATCAACAAAGGAAGCTTCTCTGAACCTTGCAGAACGAATACGCGAAGCCATTGCTGCCACACCCTGTGTTTATAACGTTGTAAAAATTCCGGTTACAATGAGCATAGGGGTTTCAGAGAGCTTTCCTGATTGTACAATAGAAGGCCTTATTGACAGGGCAGATAAAGCGCTTTACATGGCCAAGGAACAGGGAAGAAACAGGGTTGTTTTTTATACCGGTGAAGAAAAAAATATTAACGGTTAATCCTTTTAATGCTAAGAGCTCTTCCCTTTTCGTCAAGTTCAACAACAATACCCTGAATTCCGCAGTCTTGTTCTTTTGCATCTGCACATTCCATACGGTGAGCAATTTGACTGCGTGTGCGATTAATGCAAATATTCTTATCCATACCGATTACTCCGTTCATTGCACCTGACATCCCCAAATCACTGATGTAAGCGGTGCCTTTGGGAAGCAGCCGTTCGTCGGCTGTTTGAACATGGGTATGGGTTCCCGCCACAATGCTGGCACGACCGTCAAGGTAATAGGCAAGAGCTTCTTTTTCTTCGGCAGATTCGGCGTGAAAGTCTACAATAATTGGAATGTTGTTATGTTCCGCTGCTATTGCATTAAAGCATTGGAACGGACAGTCGATGGGAGTCATCAGTTCCCTGCCCTGGAGGTTTACCACCAAAACAGAAAGAGCATTTTTGGACAGGATCATCCAGCCGCGGCCGGGGACTGCATTTGTTTTTATTGCATCAATTTTTTCTATGACAGGATAATTGGCCGGACGCAATATCGGTTTGCCGTTCGGCTGATCAGATGATTCCAGTACCGGCCAGAATTCCCGCTTTTCCCAAATATGGTTGCCGCTGGTAATAACATCAGCGCCGGCTGCAAGAATGCGATCCAGCGTTTCTATTGTAAGGCCAAAGCCGGCGGCGGCATTTTCTCCGTTTACTACGGTAAAATCCGCCTTGCATTCATTAATAAGATCATGCAGGCGTTTTTCCAGGATTTTAAGTCCCGGTTCGCCTACCACATCACCCAGCATTATTATTGTCATAGTTTAAACAATGGTATCATCACCGGTGCAAATTCCCAATGCCGCTCCAATGGCAGTTGTATATTCGGCATTTTCCGGGTATTCAAACTGAACATGATACATGGAGGTAATTTCTTCCAGCACACGCCGCCCCAAAAGGTTGCTGCTGCCGTTTCCGGTAACCACTACACGATCCGTGTTTCTGTTTTTTGCGGCAAATACCGAAAGCATGCCGATTACCTGATACACCATGTTAACAAGGGCTAAAGCAATATCTTCGCTACGGGCGCTGTCCAGCATTTTGCCAAAGTTTGATGCGGTACTTTCTTTGTTAAGAAAGCTCAGGTCAGTTTCCATGATGTCTTCCATTAGTAGATCAACCTTATTGAGTTTACCTTTTTCTGCCAGTTGCATAACAGCGTTAAATTCCGATATAGACAGAAGTTTTTTTGCCAGACCGAGAATTGTGCCGCCTCCCATGCCGGATCCGCCCATGTGGGAAATGTTATCGTTTTGGGCGTGGATTATTGCCGTACCTGTTCCGACATTGGCAATGATAATATTGTCACGGCCTGCCAGGAATATTCCCCCTATGCCAATCGATTTTATTTCATCTGCTTTGCCTGTGGGAATACCAAAAAGATCATCTTTTAACTTTCCTGCCCCTGCACCGGTGATCATTATCCGCTGAATTTCGCTGATTTTAATTCCGTTTTCCACTGTCATTTTACCAAAAGCTCCGGTAGCCGATGTTACAGCGTCCAGCGCCTTGGTTTTAATTTTGTGGATCACGCTGCCCTTTTCTATGGAAACCGCCTTTGTGGTTGTACTGCCTATGTCAATACCAACTATCATGTGTCCCTCCGGGCCACGAGCGCATGGAAATTATTCTAGCAAAGATGCTGCTATCGCAGCAATTTTAAGAGCTGGACGCGGCGTGCGCATGTTATTATAGTATAGTGAAAATGCCTTTTTTGTAAGGAGCTTTTGTGCCTGTAAAATGGATCGTACTCGGCCTGGCAATTTTGATGTATACCTTGATTGTGATCTTTCCGGAAAAAAAATCCTGGAGCGCTCTGGGAGCTGCTTTGGTTATGATACTGATCCGTGCAATTGGAACAGAAGATACATTTTTATCACTTATACATGAAGCCGGAACAGAATTAATCAACTGGTCTGTACTGATGATCTTTGTGGGGAGCCTTGTTATTGCCGAATTGTTCATCTATTCACGGGTTCCTGCGGTAATCGCCGACACCCTGGTTCTAAAAAGTCCCAATGTGGGGATCGCCATGGTGCTGATCCTTATTATGACAGGCCTTATCAGCGCCTTTGTGGAAAATGTTGCAACGGTTCTTGTTATGGCGCCCATAGCTCTGGCTTTATGCAGTAAGTTAAAACTTAACCCCATGTATTTTATGACGGGTCTTGCAGTAATGGCGAACCTTCAGGGAACGGCAACTTTGGTCGGGGATCCTCCTTCGATGATCTTCGCCGATTTTTCAGGTTATGGTTTTAACGATTTTATCTTTTACCAGGGAAAACTTTCAATTTTCTTTGCCGTTCAGACAGGAATGATTGCCGGCGCTGTTTATTTTTATTGTATCTTTGCAAAAGACGGTGGGCAAAAAGTAAATGTGGAACAGGAAAAAATTCTTTCCATGGTTCCTTCCTGGCTTCTTATTCTGATGATTGCAGGGCTTGCAGCCGCATCCTTTGTGTACGGCGGTATTTCGCTGGCTTCCGGTCTTATCGTAGTGATTCTGGCTGTAGCAGGTCTTGTGTGGTATCGTTGGGTTCGGAATGAAAGCGCTGCAAAAGTTCTGGAATTGGTTAAAAACTTAGATTGGGATACAACGTTTTTCCTTGTTGGAATTTTTGTAGCAGTGGGCGCTGTTTCTTCCGTAGGACTCCTCGATGACTTTGCAGTTTTACTTTTCCGCATTATTGGAACCAATGTTTTGTTGGGCTTTATTCTTATTGTAGCGGTTTCCGTTATTATTTCCGGCTTTGTAGACAATGTGCCTTACATCATCGTTATGCTTCCTGTAGCTGCCGCACTTGCAAATGATCTTTCTCTTAATCCGGAACTGTACATGTTCGCCCTGCTCGTCGGTTCCTGCATGGGAGGAAACCTTACCCCATTTGGCGCCTCAGCCAACGTTGTCACCGTTGGAATGCTCCGCAAACAAGGCGTTAAAATGAACTTTGCCCAGTGGCTAAAAATCGGGCTGCCTTTTACGGTACTGACTACGTTTTTTTCCGCATTGTTTGTTTGGGTAGTGTGGCGATAGTAATAATTATCCGTTCTGCGCTATCCTGAATCCCTTGGTTGTCGCTGTATGCTCCGGCGGATCAGAAATGCGGAAACTGGCGCGCAGCTGGTTTAGGTTATTGTAGTAAGAACCGCCTCGGTATATGCGGTTTTTTCCTGTTGCAGGCCCGGCATAATCGACTACGGGATCGACAGGATAGTCTGCGTGCCAGTCCCAGCACCATTCCCAAACATTGCCGCTCATGTCGTAAAGGCCAAGCTGGTTGGGGAATTTTCCCCGTACGGTACGTGTGGCGGTTCTGGCATTCATGAAAAACCAACAGTAGTCCAGGGGATTAGCCGACTCATTCCCTCCCGCAAAAAAAACTTTGTCCTGCGGTCCGGAAGGGCCATTAAGCCCTCCCCTCGCTGCGAATTCCCATTCAGCTTCGGTAGGAAGACGATAACCTTTGGATGATCGGTTCCAGCTAACATCTTTACCATTAATAGTGTAGGCAGGGGAAAGGCCATTAAGAGCGCTCAGGGCATTACAAAACCGGACTGCATCAAACCAACTGACCGACTCGACAGGATTATTGTCGTCTGTAAAAGCCGAAGGGTTTTCACCCATTACCGTTTTATAGAGTTCCTGGGTTACCGGAGTATCAGAGAGTAAAAAAGAACGAAGCGTTACTTCATGCACCCGTTCGGTAACGCGGTTTTCGTTGCTTCCCATAAAAAAAGTGCCGCCGCGGACAGCTATCATCGTTGGCTTTATGGGGCCTGCAGAAAAGCCCGGCATGACCAGGCAAGTTAAGATCAGCACACAAAGAAGTTTTGAGTATTTTATGTTATGGCATATCATGCCAATTCCTCCCGGTGTGATATTATTCTGGAGATAAGGCCGTACTTTACCGCTTCTTCTCCGTTCATCCAATAATCTCTGTCGGTATCTTTTTCTACCTGACTTAACTCTATGCCTGTTTCATCGGCAATGAGTTTATTTATTTTTGCCCTTAGTTTTTCCAGTTCTCTGGCATGGATTTCTATATCCGTAGCTACCCCCCGTATTCCGGAAAGCGGCTGATGAATAAGGTAATGACTGTTGGGAAGACCTACCCTTCTCTCTTTGGGAGCAGCGAGTTGGATTATTGCAGCGGCACTTGCCACCAAACCCATTCCTACAGTCCAAACAGGGGCTTTTACAAATCGTATCATGTCAAAGATTGCAAAACCTGCGTCAGCATCTCCGCCCGGAGAATCAATAAAAATTTTGATCGGTTTTTCGTTTTCCTCATCCAACAGCAAAAGCTGACGTATGGTACGTTCCGCCAGATCCTTGTTTACCTGTCCGGACAACAGAATGGTCCGGGTTTTAAGCATCTTTACAACAAGCGGGTCGGCGGCTTTTTTCTCGTCATCTTCATCATCATCATCGTCATTTACAACCGGTTTTGTTACTGTCAAGCGTTTTATTTCGGAAGAGGTTCTGCCGGTATTACTGTTTTTGTTCATTGTTACTACTCCTCTCTTAAGTATATACTCTTGGGACTCTTTTATTAATATTACAGGTTATTTCATAAGGTATTGTGTTAAGTTTCAGGGCCATTATCCCTGCATGGGGGGCTAAGCCGCCAAAAATCGTTACCGGGTCCCAACGCTGTGCCGTACTTTCTCTGCCCAGATTCACCATACATTGATCCATACAAATTCTTCCAACCAGGAATAGGGGTTTTCCTGGGAGTTTTCCTTCGTTCTGATTTACCACAGTCCGGTTTTCTGCACCGAGCGCTATCTGCCAGTTATTGCTGAGCAATCGGGAAAGCCCATCGCCATAGCCTAAAGGAATGGTACCAATTAAAGTATTTTCCTCTGCCGTCCAGGTTCTGCCATAAGAAACGGACTGGCCTTTTTTTACGTTCTTTATAAAAACGATAGCGCTTTGCAGCTCCATTAAAGGTTTGACTGCAAGTGCAGCTTTTCCCTCTTGGTCTTGCGGTGAATAACCGTAAAGCAAGATCCCCGGTCTTACCATATCAAACCAGGAATGGTTATGAAAGGTTACACCGCCTGTGTTTGCAGCATGAACAATACCCGGATCAATACCGGCTTTTTTTATGTTTTCTACTGCAGCAGAAAAAAGTTCTGTCTGGTTATTGGTATAGACAATATCATCTTTATCCGGAGAATCGGACACTGCCAGATGAGTAGCGGTTCCTGCCAGGTAAAGATTCTTGCTTTTTGCTATAGTAACAGCAAGAGATACTGCTTCTTCAGACGTACATCCTATACGTCCCATACCTGTATCAATTTTCAGGTGCACGGGAACTTTTTTCCCTGCTTTGGCGGCGCTTTTTTCCAGATTTTCAATATATTCACTGTCGCATACCATGGGTTCCAGATCCGCAGCAATAAGAGCATCAATTTCTTCAGGCAGGACTATAGAAAGGAGCATAATGGGAGACAAAATCCCGCCATCCCGCAATTCTTTTCCTTCCAGAACGGTAGCTACCGCCAAATATTCCACTCCCGATAACAGTGCAGCTTTGGCAATATGTATGGCGCCATGACCGTAAGCATCGGCTTTAACAGGCATACAGATTTTTGTTCCTGTTTTTTTTCGAACCAATGAGATGTTTTCCTGTAAATAATCGAGATGTATAAGCGCCCTGCTTGCCCGAAGGACGCCTGCATTATTCATAAGCGGAGTATACCAAGAGTGAATAATCCTTACAATTACTTAAGCCTTATGATAATGTTTGTAGCAATGGCTTCCCGCTCAATCTTAATCGGTATTTTTATCTTTTTTGTTTTTTTTTCCTGTTCAAACCGGGAAGGAATCAGAAATTCTGACATTCTGGATATTCAATTTGACCTGCCTCCCAGGCAAGAAATACCGGTTTTGCAAATTTTAGACTATAAAAACAGGAATGACGGGGCTGTTTTAATTTCCTGGCTTCGCAGGTACCTGGACAATGGCATTGCCGGTACCGAATCTATGGCCGTATATCAGGGATCATACCTGTTTATTGCTTCAATACGTTCTGCAAAACTACCTGTTATATATCAATGGCTTGATAATTATTATCCCGACAGGGATTTTGCCCGGCTTGCGGCTCAGCGTGTTCAGAAAAGGTTTGAACAGGATTTAACTGATAAGCCGCCTGACATGATCTATGGCCCAAACTATGAAAAGGTTATTAAAGCTGCCTATGGATATTCATTTTGGGGAGCAAAGCGGCTGGATGATAGCTGGGTACTGGCCATTCCTGCTGTTCAGAATGAAGATACCGAGCCGGAACAGGCCCGTTATTGGGGTTTTATTCTGGTCAGTATACCCCGTGAAACGCTGGAAATCCAGGTTAATGAACTTCTTTCAAAGGTTTCTAACTCAAAAACCAGAGGAGGTCGTCCTGCCACTAAAGAACAAAATGTGGCTTTTGATCATGTCAAGGAACGTTTTTTTGATCAATTTTGATGTTTTTTTCAGCTTAGGACCGAGGTTATTTCCCAAATGAGAAACTACGGAGATGATTGTGCTATAGCCGCCCAGGCCTCTCAAGGGGCTATTGCCTTAATACGAACAAGCGGAAACGACAGTCTGGAATTGCTGGCAAAGGTATTTTCCCGGCCTCAATCGTTGCTTAAAGCTGCCGGAAATTCTGTTGTTTACGGCTGGATACAGGACAAAAACGGTTCTCCCATTGATGAAGCGCTGGTGTCGGTATACCGTGCACCACGTTCATATACCGGAGAAGATGGGGCGGATATTTCCTGTCATGGCGGATGTACAGCGGTAAATACAATTCTGGAAACATTACGAAAAGCAGGATTTTGCGATGCTTTACCGGGAGAATTTACTTTCCGTGCTTTTATGAACGGTAAAATAGATCTTACTCGCAGTGAATCGGTAATGGAAATGGTTTCCGCTACAACAAAAAATGCTCTGGAACATGCAATAAAGCGGCTTTCCGGTATTCTGGAAAGGGAAATAAAAGCAATCCGGGATACACTCTTGGAAGCGGTTAGCGCCGCTGAACTTTTTTTGGATTATCCGGAAGATGAAATTGACGAAGGACCTCCGCCTTATCGTGAAGCGGCTGAAAAGGCGCTTAAAAAATTAAAATTGCTCGCAGCTTCCTACAACAGAGAACGGCTTTACCAGGAAGGAGCGATAATTGTTATTGCCGGAAGACCCAATGCCGGAAAATCAAGTCTTTTTAACGCTCTGTTGAAGGAGGATCGCTCCATTGTAACAGAAATGCCCGGGACTACCCGGGATTGGATAGAAGCTTCTGTTTCAATTAAGGGAATTCCGCTGCGTTTAATGGATACTGCCGGCCTTCGTGATGTTGAAATTGGTCACAATGAAGCGGAAATCCAGGGAATTAAACGAAGTAAAAGTTTGATTCAAGAGGCTGATATTATCCTTTATACCGTAGATTCATGTGCAGGACTCTGTGAAGATGATAAAAAATTTCTTGCGGAATATACGGACAGTTCGCTGATGCTGATTTGGAACAAAATTGATAGGACAGAATCATTATCAACTCCCCAATCGGAAGAAAGTAACCATTTTGTGCCTTGCGTTTCGGTTAGTGCTGTTACAGGAAAAGGTTTAAATGAACTTTGTACATCAATAACAGATCTTTTATTGCAAAAAATATCTGCATCAGACGACCTAACCATTTTTGAAACAAATGATCAGGCAGGCTTGGGTACTCAAAGGCAGAAAGAATTAACGGAAAAAGCTGTTACATATCTGGAAGAAGCTATTTTATTGGATGAAAAAGACGAAAGTCTGGATTTAATTGCTCCATTACTCAGAGAAAGTTTAAATGCATTGGGTGAAATTACCGGTGAAGTATCTACTGCCGATATTCTGGAAATTATGTTCAGCCGTTTCTGCCTTGGAAAATAAGCAAAAACGGCTGAAGCTCAAGGGCGAACAATAAAATTATTGTTCAAATGAATTATGAAAGGCTAAAAGAAGGGAAAACTGGAGCTAGAAGGTTCTGAGGGCTTGTCCGCGGGTTTTTTAACTAAAACTTTTTTTACCGCTTTTGCCGCTGCCTTCTTTACTGCAGGTTTTTTTGCCGCAGGCTTTTTCGCCACGGGTTTCTTCGCCGCAGGTTTTTTTGCCGCAGGTTTCTTCGCCACGGGTTTTTTTGCCACAGGTTTCTTTGCTGCGGGTTTCTTTACCGCGGGTTTCTTCGCTGCGGGTTTCTTCGCTACGGGCTTTTTTGCTGCAGGTTTCTTCGCTGCGGGTTTCTTTACCGCGGGTTTCTTCGCCACGGGTTTTTTTGCTGCAGGTTTCTTCGCTGCGGGTTTCTTTGCTGCGGGTTTCTTTGCTGCAGGCTTCTTTGCAGTAGGCATAAAAACTCCTTTACTAAAAAAGTTGATATTAATGTATCGTCATATTAAAAACATTGCAAGAGAAAAATTGAAAAAAATGAATTTTTTTACAATTTTTTTTATTTTTAATAATTTTTTTTACTGTTGAGCTCTTCTTAAAACTTTGATATTTTAAAATAACTTTTATTTTATGGATTACGATTGTATTGTTATTGGCGGAGGTCATGCAGGCATAGAAGCATCTCTCGCTGTATCAAAACTTGGATTAAACACTCTTCTTGTAACACAGAACCCGGATCGTATTGGTGCATTATCCTGTAATCCCGCAATTGGCGGTCTTTCCAAAGGAAATTTAGTACGCGAAGTAGATGCTTTAGGCGGAGAGATGGCTCATTTGATCGATCAAACAATGATACAATACCGGATTTTGAATAAATCACGCGGACCTGCAGTTCAAGCTCCGCGTGCTCAGGCTGATAAAAACGCATATCAGAGTGCAGCACGGAATATTATCGAAAATCAGAGACTTCTTTCGGTAATGATGGATACAGTAACAGAATTAATTATTGATAAAGATAAAAATAAACCGAAAGAACATAAAAATAATATAATGTTGGGTTGTATTGCAGGTGTTGTTACAGCCCGCGGACACAGAATCAGTGCAAAAACAGTAATTTTAGCAGCAGGTACCTTCATGGAAGGGAAAATTTTTATTGGAGAATATGATGCTCCTCATGGCAGATTAGGTGAAGAAGCAGCTTTGGGACTTGGAAAATTTCTGAGAAACAATAATTTTCCGGTGGGCAGGCTTAAAACAGGAACACCGGCACGTATAGATGGAAATTCTATTGATTACAACTGCATGGAAAAACAGGATGGAGAAGAATTTATTCCATTTTCATTCGATTTTGGATCAATTCCGGAAAAATTCACCGATAGAAAATCTGTACCGTGCTGGATTTGTTATACAACAGCGGAAACTCACCGGATAATCAGGGATAATATTCATCGTTCACCTCTTTACGGCGGAAAAATAAAGGGAACAGGAGCGCGATATTGTCCTTCCATAGAAGATAAGGTGATGCGTTTCCCCGACAGAGACAGGCATCATGTTTTTATTGAACCCGAAGGACTTTATACAAAAGAAAAATATCTTAATGGCCTTTCCAGTTCTCTTCCCGAAGATGTTCAGGATAAGTTTATTCACAGTATTCCCGGTCTGGAAAAAGCAATTATAGTCCGTCCAGCGTACGCCGTTGAGTACGATTATCTTGATCCGTTAGATCTTTATTCGAGTCTTGAGAGTAAAAGACTGGAAGGATTTTTTGTTGCAGGTCAGACCAACGGCAGTTCCGGCTATGAAGAAGCTGCGGCACAGGGAATTATGGCGGGGATAAATGCAGTTGCAAAAATTTCAGGAGAAAAAGCGCTGGTTCTTGGACGGAATGAGGCATATATCGGGGTTTTAATTGATGATTTAACTACTCTGGGTACTACAGAACCGTACCGGATGTTTACCAGCCGTGCGGAACATCGTCTTGTTCTTCGTCATGATACAGCAGATACAAGACTTACTCCCTACGGCAGAGAAGCCGGGCTGATTAATGATGAACGTTGGGAAAGATTTCAGGAAAAACTCCGTTCACTTGATATTATTAAAGAGCTGCTTATGCAAAAAGACAATTCAAAAACAAACGATTTTCCCGTTGAATGGGTAACACGTGTATTGTTGGATCAAAAATATGCCGGTTATATTGAAAAAGAAAACCGTATTATCGCAAGAAATACCAAAATGGAGCGAATAAAACTTAGTTCCGATCTTAATTACCGTGCAATAGCAGGACTTTCTGCCGAAGCCAAAGAAAAATTCAGTATAGTACGTCCCCAAACAGTCGGACAGGCAGCCCGCATTCCGGGAATACGTCAAGGAGATGTTGCTTTGTTAATGGTATTGGCGCAGAGAAAGAGTTAGCTATAAAACACTTTCTAATCCGTTCCTTTGTTGATATGATTATGATTTTCATCCGTCGTAATAACCTTAACGTAACGAACTGAACGCATCGAGCTTAATGTTGCCACATAGGTGGGAGGAGGGTTACTCAACAACCATTTGGCGTGGTACGACATGGCGACGCCAAAGCGTCCGTTGACTGAAGCCACGACCACCATGGTCTGAATGAGTGTTCCTCCTCCCACCGATATGGGAAAATTGATGCGTTCAGTTCTCTAAATTGTGGTGTATTTGTTCTGGATTAATAATTTACGATTCTGTATTATAAATCCATGGATAACTGTCTTTTTTGTAAAATAATTGCAGGGGATATTCCCAGTAAAAAGATCTACGAAGATGATGATTTGCTGGCTTTCCATGATATTTCGCCCCAGGCCCCGGTTCATTTTTTGGTTATTCCCAAGAAACATTTTGCCAATGTAATGGAAACTAAACCGGAAGACTCAGCCCTTCTGGGCAAGCTGCTCCATAAAGCCCAGGAATTATTGGCAGAACAGGGTTGCGCAGAAAAGGGCGGCCGCTTTGTGATTAACTGCAAATCGGACGGTATGCAGACTGTAGAGCATGTTCATCTTCATGTACTGGGCGGACGTACTCTCGGCTGGCCGCCGGGGTGATCCATTGTACGCCGGTATAAAAAGTTTTGAAATAAATGATAATAGTATACATAGGAGTTGAAACTCCAGGTAAAAAAATTGTAAAATAACCTGACCACTTTATTAAAGTGATCAGGTTAATCGGGCAATAGCGCAGTTGGTTTAGCGTACAAGTCTGGGGGACTTGGGGTCCCCGGTTCAAATCCGGGTTGCCCGACTAGTTATTATTATTAAAACTTTATTAACTGAGGCTGTTCCACCTGACCACTTTACAAGGTGATCAAGTGGAACAGCCTCAGTTTTGATAATAGCTTTGGATCAGTTCCGTTCCGAAAGGGGTGTATACGTATACCTTTTTTCAACGCATTTGTAAGCGGGACGTATTATCCTTCCTCCGGCAATTATTTCTTCCAAACGATGGGCGCACCAGCCGGCGACACGGCTTATGGCAAAGAGTGTTGTGTAGAGATCCGGCGGGATTGCCAGCATTCCATAAACAAAACCTGAATAAAAATCCACGTTAGTGCAAATCTTTTTATCGGAACCTTTTACTTTACTGAATACTTCCGGTGTAAGGCGTTCAATAAGGCAGTACAGGTTAAATTCATCCATTATTTTTTTTTCTTCGGCAAGGCGGGCGGCTTTGTCGCGGAGCAGCCGTGCACGGGGATCGCTTATGGTATATACCGCATGGCCCTGACCGTAGATAAGGCCTGAACCGTCGTTGGCTTTTCTCAAAAGGATTTTTTCCAGATAATCAGCCACTTCCGCTTCGCTGTCCCAGTGTTCTACGTTCTTTTTGATGTCATCCATCATTTGCATTACTTTAATATTGGCGCCGCCGTGCTTATAGCCTTTCAGGGAAACAATTCCGGCAGAGATGGCGGAAAATGTATCGGTGTCGGCGGAAGAAACAAGGTGGACTGCAAATGTAGAGTTATTGCCCCCTCCATGTTCGGCGTGGAGGATCAGTGCAAGATCCAGAATTTCCGCTTCCAGTTGAGTAAAGCGCTGATCCGGCCGTATCAGGGAAAGAAGGCTTTCTGCGATAGAGCTGTTTTGTTCCGGCATATGTATGATTAAACTTTCATGATCGTAGTAATGTTTCTTTGCCATATATGAGTAGGCCACAATGGTAGGAAATCGTGCAATCAGCTCCAGGCATTGGCGCAGTATGTTTGCTGCCGACCTGTCTTCCGGCGCTTCATCATAGGAATAAAGTGTCAGCACAGAACGGGCAAGCTTGTTCATGATGTCTCTGGATGGAGCCTTCATAATTGCATCTTCGGCAAAATTTTTCGGCAAAGCTCTGGAAGCTCCCAATAGGCCGCAAAATTCTTCCAATTGGGTTTTATTGGGAAGAACACCAAAGAGAAGAAGATACACCGTTTCTTCAAAGCCAAAACGTCTTTCTGCTTCCGCATGTGCGACGAGATCTTCTACGTCAATACCCCGGTAATACAATTTGCCGTCTACGGCTACTTTTTCGCCTTCATCAATAATATAGCCATGTACATCGCCTATGCGGGTAAGTCCTACCAATACGCCAGTGCCGTCGGCGTTCCGTAGCCCTCGTTTTACGTTAAATTTGTCGTATAAACTTAAGTCGATAGCGGCATTTTCGATTAGTCCTGTAACATACTCTTTAATAATAAACCTCCTTAATAATTTTTTTTGAAAAAATCAATTACTTGATAATCCGCAAAGCTTGGAAAGCGCAATTGAGCTTAGGTAGCTGTTCCAAAATCTGACATTTTGGAACAGCATCAATTAACAAAAATTAACGCGGTTCCCCTCCGGGCGAATCCATGTCCCGAATCTGAACCCGGCGTATCTTTCCGCTGATTGTTTTGGGAAGTTCAGCCACAAATTCCACAATTCTGGGATATTTGTAGGGCGCTGTGATCTTCTTTACATGGTTTTGCAATTCCTTCTTTAATTCTTCCGATGCAGACCATCCTTTGGCAAGTACCACAGTAGCCTTAACCGCTGTGCCCCGTTCGGGATCAGGTACTCCGGTAATGGCGCATTCCAGCACTGCCGGATGCTCCATCAGTGCGCTTTCTACTTCAAAAGGACCGATACGATAACCGGAACTTTTTATTACATCGTCGGCCCGTCCTACAAACCAGAGATAGCTGTCTTCATCCTTCCATACCATGTCTCCGGTATAGTAAGTATTGTCGTGCCAGACACTTTTTGTCAGCTCCTTGTCACGATAATATCCTTCAAACATTCCCCAGGGCTTTTGCCTGGAAGTACGTACTACAAGCTGTCCTTCTTCGCCCATGTCGCAGGATTTACCGTCTTCCCGAAGTATGTCTATATCATAACCCGGAGAAGGTTTGCCCATCGAGCCGGGTTTTGGGTTAAGCCAGGGATAGGTACATACCGTTACCGTAAGTTCGGTTTGTCCGTAACATTCACGGAGTTTTATTCCTGTAGCTTTCTTCCACTGTTCATAGATTTCCGGTTCAAGCGGTTCTCCCGCTACGGTGCAGGTTTTAAGGGCGGAAAAATCCCATTTGGATAAATCTTCCTTAATTAAAAAACGGTAGATTGTGGGAGGGGCGCAAAATGTATTCACTTTGTGTTTGGTAATAACTTCCAAAATTGAAGAAGGAACAAAGCGGTCGTAATCGTACACAAAAACGGCGCTTCCGCACAGCCATTGGCCGTATATTTTTCCCCAGGCAGCTTTTGCCCAGCCTGTATCTGCTACAGTAAGATGAAGACCGCGATCCAAAACCTGGTGCCAGAATTTGGCAGTAACAATATGTCCCAAAGGATAGGCATAGTTATGCTGAACCATTTTAGGCATACCAGTAGTACCGGAGGTAAAATAAAGCAGCATTGTATCTCTATTGGTATTTACTGCAGCGGGTCTGGAGAAATCTGATGTAGCTTTCTCCATTAAAGATTTAAAATCAATCCAGGTTCCGGAGATCCCGCCTCTGGCTGTTACAGCCGAAAAATCCGATGCATTTGCTGCGCCGGAGTTGTGAACTGAGCGCATAAAAGCTTTGTAGTACAAACTGTTTTTTTCGTTTTGCTTTAACTTTGTTTCAGCTTCTTCTATTGCGGTTATTATTTTTTCTTCATCTACACAGATAATTCCTTTAATATCCGCAGCCTGACAGCGGTATACAATATCCTTTGCGGTAAGAAGGTGAGTAGCGGGGATTGCCACTGCACCGATTTTATGGAGGGCAAGAAGCGCCGGCCAATATTCCCAGCGCCGTTTTAGGATCAGCATAATGGGATCGCCTTTAACAATTCCTGCCTGAGTTAAAACATTAGCCGCTTGATTGGTAAGTTGTTTCAACTGTGTATAGCTAAAGGAAGCTTCCGCTCCCTTTTCATCACACCACACCAGAGCAGGGTCGCCGGGTCTTGTATGAGCAAGCTCGTCCATTACATCCCAGGCAAAGTTAAAATTATCCGGGGTGTTTATAGTATAATTGGTATAAAAATCTTCGTAGGAATCAAATTCCTCGCGTGGAAGGTATTTTTTCAGTAGTTCCATAGCTGCTCCCTGAGGCTGTTCCAAAGGCGGTAAAATTGCCGCGGTGGATTTTGGAACAAATTCTTCTACATAATAATTGCCAAAAATTTGGCTTTAGTGCCCCCAATGGCTTTCATGCCATGGGGTTCGTTGGAATCATAATAGATACAATCGCCCGGACCCATTTCTTCCTCGTGCCCTCCGACAGACATAAGGAGCCGTCCTTCCAGTACATAATCAAATTCATGACCCGGATGGGTATTAAGACTCAGGGGTTTATTTTCTGTTTCCGGATTGGCTTCTACCAAAAAGGGTTCTCCCCTTTTATTGTGAAACTTAAAAGCCAGATTCCAGTAACCATACATGGGCCGGCGGCTTACTTCCGGAGCATTGCCGGCTCTGGTAATGCAGTAGGTTGTAAGCCTGGAAGGACGGCCGTTAATAATCTCCGTAAGATCAACTTTGAAATATGTGGCTATTTCCACCATGGCGCCTATGGGAAAATCTGTTACGCCTTCTTCCCATTGCTGATATTCGGCGCAATCAAAACCCAGCTCACGGCAAAGTTCTTCCCTGGATATTTCTGCTATCTCTCTGAGTACTTTAATTCTGTCAATAATGTCCTTTGATTCATCAGTCATATATACTCCCTGGCATTTTTAAAACTGCAGCTTTTGAAAAAAGCTACTCATCCTTACTTTTCCAATGATCCTAACAGGGCCGGTATAAGATGTTCGGGGAAATCCCGTTCAAGGATATACTCGTATTGGTGTCTTGCCTGTCTTAGCAGCATATCCATACCATTAAGTACCCGGCAGCCTGCCGCCATTGCCCTTTTCAGAAAAGCTGTTTGTTTTGGATTGTAAATCAGGTCCATTACGGTTTCATGGCCGTTAAAATTATACAATTCAAAGGGATCGTCTTCTGTGTCAGGAGAAGTTCCAACCGGCGTAGTCTGGATAATTATATCTGAATATCGTTCCATGCTGTCAAGAGCCTGGCTGTCCAAACCTCCCCAGGCATAACCATAATTCAGGGCAAGTTCTCTGGCACGAACGGCATTGCGGTTCAGAATAAGGCATTTTCCTTTTAATCTGAAAATTTCCGATACTACCGCTCTGGCTGCCCCGCCGGCGCCAATGACGGTTATCTTTTGACCGCGCAGATGTTTTCTGTCCAAAAAACTTAAGAGTGATTCAGTGAATCCCAAAGTGTCGGTATTGGTACCGCTCCAGGCTTTGGAAACAGTTTCTCCCGGTATTGATCTGGTAAGTGTCCCGAGAGCCTTAATGGTATTACATGCTCCGGAAATCCGGACAGAATCGGAGACATTGCTAAGATGAGGGATAATTTCTTCTTTGTAGGGAATGGTAATTGCGGCGCCTTTAATGTTCAGGTCTTCTGCCAGTTCCAGAAAGTAATCAAGGTTCTGGGCAGGAAAGGGAATATAAACAGCATTTATTTTTTCGCGGCTGAAAACCGTGTTATAAATCCGCGGACTGAAGGTTGTACTCAATGGAAACCCAACAACACCGTATATATCTGTTGTTGAATTAATATCCCTGAAACGGTACTTTTCCACTAAATCCCTGGGGCTTATGTGTCCCAATGCAGCGGAAGAGTGATCTGATCCTTCAGTTTCTGAAGTATAACTTAAAAAAGAACCGAGTTTTTCCGAAAGAATCCTGGTATTAAGGCCATAAGCACCCATTCCAACAATAATTTTTTCGAAACCTTGTGTTTCCCGGCCTGTATGGTAAATTGACATTACATCTTTTAAGTCCTGCGGCATTACCGCTATTTTGGCAATTTCGTCTCCTATTCTTCGCAAGCTTTTAATTTTTTCGTGAATATTCCCTATTCCGCTGAAATTGTGGTATGACCTGATAATTCTGGTACCAAAGGTACGTACTGCCTCTTCCAGACCAGGTACTTCCAGATCTTCTTCCAAATCAACATAGGCAAAATTATACCGTTTGTCTGCTTCTGCAAAAGCAAGACCTCTGGAAAGCAAAGCGACTCTGGAACCTTCACCGCTTGAATAAAATCCGCCGTCTTGCTTTCGCCGTATTGTCAGAATTACCGGAATCCCTGCCTGTCTGGGAAAATGCCGAATATAAAAATTTTCATCAGGATTAAGGCAATCTACACGCAGTTCGGCCATGTCGATGTATTTACGGTACTTTTCTATTATTTCCAGATCCCGGGAAATTGTTTTTTCGGTCAGGCAAAGACAAATCTTGGACATATAGAAGCCACCCCCGGCGGCGTTTGTGCCGATTCTAAAAATCGGAACGGTAAATGTACAGACCTTCAGCTCGTCCTGATGTATCCCAGTTTATTCTTAGCATAAGAGGCCAGGCTTTTCCGGGAAGCTGATAAAGTGTATAACCTTCAAAATTGCGGCCTTCTCCCATTATCCTGCCAATGGCAGCCCTGTTATCCCCGTCTTTGATGTTATATGCAGATCGTACTTTAACCTGCCAAACCCGGTTTCCGTAAATATAAAACTCAATACGATCATATTCAAAGACAACGTCATCCTGCCAGACTGCAACCCCCCGTACCGCATAAACGTTTTTGGGGGCACCGTAATTTTTAATTAGATCCGAAAGCGTCATTCCTATAAGTGAAGACGGATCTGAATTACTGTCTGATTGGGAAAAAACAGGCAAACCAGGCAGAAATATTAGGACAATCAGGAAACCCCAAAATAATTTTCTCACTCTATTACCGTATCCCTGATTGTTTGCCGGTAGATCTCCCTGTCTACCATTGAAAGTATTATCACAGAACCGGAAGGCAGTTTATAGGGCATACTGAATTCCCCTCCCGAATGATTTGTATTGGCGAGTGTCTGCTTTGACCCATTGGGAAGCTCAACTTCTACTGTCAGCGGAAGAGGATAAGGATTCTCCGGTAAATTATACCTAAAAAGCCCCACTGTTTCTCCGGAATTCTCCGCTTCGGGAGCAATAATCGTAACCGTTAGTTTTTGGTTTGTACTAATCTCTGTCCCACCGACCGGATTTTGGGAAATAACAGTACCGGGTCTTTCTCCTGTATTATTAATAACGAAGTTATAACCTATTTTTAGCTGTCCAAGTCTTGCCAAAGCGTCGGTATAGGTAAGGCCTGTCAAATCCGGAACGGTTACGCGGGTGTTTTCCCTGCCCCGGCTTACCACCAATTCCAAAACTGTCGATCCGGTCAAATCCGCTCCCGGCGGAGGGTTTTGCTGCAGTACTGTTCCGGCGGCGGAATCATTAGAATACTGGTACATAAAAGGTTCATGAATGATAATTTGAATTTCGGATGAATTGGCGTTAAGAGCCTGAAGCTCCAAGCGAACATCATTAATATTCTTCCCCAAAAAACTCACCATTTTATCCAGGGCCAAACCCGAACTGATAACAAGGTTAATTCGTCTTTCGGCCTTAACCAGAGTTCCGGCTTCGGGATTTTGCTCAAGGATCACCCCTTTTTCCTGTCCGTCTGTTGCGGAACGCAGACTTATCCGGGGATAAAGCTCTTTTTCCTGGAGCTCTATCAGCGCCTGGGACAATTCTTTTCCCAGCACATCGGGAACCATTACTTCCTCTTTACCGCGGATAACAATAAAGAAAACCGAAAGTGCAATCAGTCCCACAAAAACAAGTAAACCTATAGTAAAGGAAATAAAAAGACGCAGGTTGCTTCCCATGTGATCTTCTATACTTTCCAGGTCAAAGCCGAAGTTTTTAAACGCCATAATGTCAAGAACCCCTTATAAATCAAAAATTGAAAAACGGGAACCAATAAAATCCCTGGCGCCGTTTAAAAAAACCTGCCAGGGAAGGATTTTCTTGTTTTGATACTGAAGCAGCGTAATTGCAAGAATCCCATCGCCCGTTTGTACCAGTATACCGGATTTTTTGTCGATACCCAAGATACTCCCGGCCGGATCAGTCGGGACATTGGGTATTATTACCGAATCGTTGCGGTAATGGCCAGAACTTGAGTAAGGAACTGCTTCAAGTATATTGAGCAGTTGCCCGTTGTGGTTTGTATGCGCAAGAGGCCAGGGATTACAGGCCCGTATTTGGGCGTCGATTTCCGGGGCGCTCCTGTTCCAATCGACAAGGCCACGGCTCTTTTCCAGTACCGTGCAATAACTGGGGTCTCCCTGCTGGGGAATTCCTTCGGGTAATTCTGCCTTTTCAAACTGTCCCAGGACATCTATAAGCAGTTCCGCTCCCTTAATTGCCGCAAGGTTACCAAGCGAAGAAGTGGTTTCTCTTCCGTTAAGGGGAATTGTTGCCTGTGCCAGAATATTCCCCGTATCCATTTCGGGAGCTATACGCTGAATGCTTATTCCGGTAACTTTGTCCCGGTGCAAAATTGCTTCCTGAATGGGAGAAGCTCCGCGGTATTTGGGAAGCAGCGAAGGGTGTACATTGATCCCCCCCAAAGGAAAGAGAGACATAAACTTAGGGCCGAAAATACGGCCGTAGGCAAAAGAAATTAGCAAATCAGGTTTAAGTCCGGCAATTACTGTCCTTGCCGGCGCTTTTAAGGTTTCGAACTTGAATATAGCCGGTGTGTTTAATCCGGATGCCGTAAATTCTTCTGTAAGAATTTCTGCCCAGCGGCCAACTTCACTGGGTTCTGTTCCGCTTCCCCGGCCTTTTCGTTTGTCGGGATTGGTTAATACCCCTGCAAGAACCCAGCGTCCCAGCTTTGCAGCTTCTGCAATCTTTTCCAGAGAAGGTATCGCTATTGCAGGACTGCCTGCAAAGAGGATTCTCAGCCCATTTGTGTTTTTAGCTGTCATGTACCTCTTGAAACAGACTTTTTTTGTTTCTCCGCTTTGTTCAGTTTGGCAAGGAATTTTTCCCGTTTACCTTCATTTATCCGGTCAATAAAAAGGATTCCTTCCAGGTGATCGTATTCGTGTTGGATAATCCTGGCAAGCATTCCCGATGCTTCCAGAGTAAAAGCCCGGCCTTTTTCGTTCCATGCCTGAACTTTAATTATTGCAGGGCGTTTTACAAGTGCATAGAACCCTGGAATAGAAAGGCATCCTTCTTCAATGTTGGATTGTTCCTGACTGGTCTGTATTATGGAGGGATTGATATAAACCCGCTCTTCATCCCCTTCTGCATCGGTTACAAAAATGCGCTTTAAAAGACCTACTTGCGGCCCTGCCAGACCCACCCCTTTGCCTTTATGCATAATATCGAGCATTTTCCGGGCCATTTGCCTTATTTCATCATTTATATTCTTGATTGGCGCTGCTTTTTGACGTAAACAATGGTCGTTTTCAGAATCAACCTTGTTTTCCAGGGTCAGTACTTCCATAATATCATATTATAGATAAAAGGCGCCATAATTCAAGAAAGTACTGAACGCCGACACAAGGTTCCCCTCTTGTATACTCAACCGAGACCCGAAGGGGCGAAGGTTCCCCTCTTGTATACTCAACCGAGACCCGAAGGGGCGAAGGTTCCCCTCTTGTATACTCAACCGAGACCCGAAGGGGCGAAGGTTCCCCTCTTGACAAAATCTTTTGAATGCGACAATGTACGCAAACGATTGAGTATTTTCCAAAACTCTATTAGTTTCGGAATTAATGTAAATAGGGGAAATTTATGGATAAAGATTTCATTGAACGGATGAAACAATCCCTTTTGAAACTCAAGTCAGAGATTATCGATACTCTTGTGGCAAGCAACGAAGATTTTAGGGAAATTGTGGAAGGAATGGATCCCAAAGATCTGGCCGATATTGCTTCCGACGACATCGACCGTAAGATGATAGAAGCATTGGGTTCCCAGGAATTAAAGCGGCTTAGGCTTATTGATTCCGCTCTTACAAGGATTGAGCAGGATAAATACGGTTTGTGTATAAAATGCGGCAAGGTTATACCTCAGGAACGGCTTGAAGCGATTCCCTATGCTTTAATGTGCATTGAATGTAAAACTGCCGAAGAACGCCGAAACCGCTAGGCGGCCAGGCTGCATTCGCTCTGCCACGTTAAGAACTAACCCGGACTTTCTGGTAAAATTTGCCTTTTACACCTTCTTTTTTTATATTTGTAGTATACAAGGAGGTGCACTTGAATAGAAAAATGGAAAGCAAATGGATTGTCGATTTAAAAAATTTAACCTGCCACAATCCAGAAAACCAAATGGTTGTTGGTTTCGAGAAAAAAGGGAATACGCTTGAAGGTAAAATCAAGGATATACCCTGTGAATTGTTTGAAAAATGGAAAAACGACCCGAACTGCAGAACAATTATGAAAAAAGCGGTTATTGAAGCAGACGAGGTTTTTTTCAGGGCTTATTTTAATAAAGAGATTGAAAAAAAATGTCTTGGTGAACGGCTTCCGGCGTAATGAGGTTCTCCGCGGTAAGCCTCATTTTTTCCGGTTTTCAGGCTTGATTTTCTTAAACTTTTTTTCGTCTTCATAAGAGTTCTCTTTCCATATAAAGCCATCAATTATATCTTCCACGACTTTTTGTTTCTCGGCAGACAACAGTTGGATTTTTGTTAGAATTGCCGCCTTTCTGGATGAAATGACACTGTTTACTGGCGCCCCGTTTGCAATAGGAAAGTGTCCGGCGTTGAAAACTATTGTCATCGGCGATACTGTCAAAAGAATACCGGAATCACTTTTTTGCGAAATAACTTCATTAACATCATTGACTATCGGCAAAAACGTTACCCAAATAGGAAAGCAGGCATTCAGAGACTGTCCTAATATAACAAGCATTGTCATTCCCGACTCGGTTCAAAGCGTCGATTATCGGGCGTTTAGAGGATGCGCCGGAGTAACATCCATTACCCTCGGAAGCAATCTGAGTGAAATTGGGATTGAGGCTTTTGCCGGAACCAGAATAACCGAACTTACCATTCCTGAAAATGTTTCAAAAATTCGTAACAGTTCTTTCGGTGATTCCCCGCGATTGCGA
>WRIB01000010.1 GCA_009782955.1 Treponema sp.
CGAAAAGGTAGTAGAAGAAATAGAGCGAATGGTAATGTACGGCAGAATTGAAATTAATGAAGAATAATTTTTGGAGGTATTTATGGAACGCGGAGAATTTGAGAAAACGTATTTGGCTATCGTTGAACAAGCTCTGAAGTGGAATGAATTTAGCTATAGGCATGGTTTATTAGACCTGGAAGATATGCTCGATGAAGAAAAAGTCACCGAAAGGGATATTTTCCATTATGGTATGAGATTTGTAGTAGACGGACATGATGAATCTTTTATAAACAAGATACTTTCAAATATTATCGACCAGGAAACGGACGAAGAAAAAAAACTTCTGAAAATTGTTCAGAAAGAAGCTGTTCTTAGAATATGGGGTGGCATGCCTACTCATTTGATTGCAAGATTGCTTGGTTCCTATGTTGATAATAAGCTGGCAAATACTGTGGAAAATATTCTGGAGAATGCTGTCCGGGAGGAGTCAAATGAATAAAGAAGTAGTTAGGATTAAGTCAGGAGAGTTAGAATGGCTTTAAAAAAGATTGCCGGGAACTCAATAATGGATTTGCCCGTTTCTTTTACAATAACAGATGAAATGTTGGAAAGTGGTAGAGAACATTTGGAAGCGAATTTACGGGCTCATGGCTGGACAGGAAAATCTAAAAGAGATAGGGATGATGAAATTCGTCAGGGTTTAAAGAATTCTACTGCATCGAAGAAAAGAAAAAAGTCGAAGGAGGATTAAAATGGAAGAGCGAAGACTATCAGATGCAGAAGCAAAAGAATACATATTGAATATTGAAAAACAAAAGAAAAATGGAAATTTTTTGTATATTGATCTAAATGACGAAGAATTAGTTGGTGATGTCGTGGAGTGTATGTTAAGTCGTTTGTCAGTAAAGGGAATTATAAACGTTGCTAGGACGTTGGGTGTGAATATTAATTCAAAAAAGGATATTGAAGAAATTCATCATTTCTTAAAGAATTCTACTGCATCGAAAAAAATTGAAGAAAGATTAAAATTGCAAAAAGAAGCAAGAGAAGAAGAAGCTCGCCAGGGTTTAAAGAACTCTACTGCATCGAAGAAAAGAAAAAAGCCTAAGTAAGGAGAAGGCAATGGCTGTAATAAGACATGCGGAAAAAGATGATTACAATGAGATTTACAGATTGGAATTATATTTAAATAATTATTGTGCTAACATAAATCCCGGATTATTCGAAATAAAATCTGAGATTAATGAAGATGATAAAACAGATAAAGGAAATTGTTTTGTAATAAAACATGAAAATCAAATAATCGGTTTCTTTGATGCTTATGTAATGTCCACAATGGATGAAGATGGAAGTATTAGTAATTGCAGATTTATTGTTGAAACATTTGTGGTTGAAGAAAAATATCAAAATATGAAGTTTGGCAAGAAATTATTCTCTTTTTTAGAAGAACATGCCAGGAGAAGAGGCTGTGAAAAAATAGTGCTTAAAACTTTAAATGAAGAAAGAATGGTAAAATTTTATCAAAGAATGGGAATGAGTATAGATTATTTTAATTTGGGGAAGAAAATCGAACCTATTAATAAAATGAGAGAGTATCGTCGCTGCCAATGGGAAAAAGAATATCAAGTGATATGATGGTTTAGAGGAGAAATGGAATGGCTTTAAAAAAAATATCAGGTCCTGAGGCTTTAAATCTGTCCGTAGATTTCAGTTTGACTGATCAAATGTTTGAAGATTCAAGGAATGATTTAGAAAGAATATTACGTTCTCGTGGCTGGACAGGAAAATCAAAAAGAGATCAGGATGATGAAATTCGCCAGGGCTTGAAGAACTCTACTGCATCGAAGAAAAGAAAAAAGGGAAAATGATGGCTGTATTAAGAGCGACAGGATCTAAGATAAGACCTAATATTTTTATTAAATGTAAAATTAAACCATTTGTAAAAAGAAGGATTATGAAAAAATGGATAAAACGGTTTGTAAAATATTACAGAAAACCATCGAATGAGTTTGGATGGACGGCTTTGTCTATACATAGAAAATGGTCATATCTTCCTGCAAACATATCCATAGATGATGGTGGATTATGGACAAATATAGGTAATAAAAAAATAATATTATTTCAATTAAACAATCATGAAGATAAGGATTATAATAAAATTATCCCAATGAGTATAGAAAATGAGCCTGAAATTTTAGTTAAGAACGAAAAAATAAATTTAAGCGAACTTGAACTGACACAAATAAAAGAATTTGTAAAAGGATGTAAAAATGAAATAATTCAACTTGCAGATGATAATGATCACCTGAAATTTTTTGAAGAGATAAAGAATAAAGGCTTTTATAAAGGCAGTAGAAAAAAAGGGGAAATTGAAAAAAGGAGGTTTTAAGACCCATTTTAGGAGCATAAAATGATTTTAGACCCTTTAAAAGATAAAAATAAAATTGCGGATCATTTAAGTACTCAGTTTAATGAAATTACTAGGAGGTAAAGAATGGATCAGGTTAAATTTGATAAAGAAAAATTAAAACAAGAAGTTAATGTAGCAGTTCGGGATCTAGCTTTAGATGGAAGATTCGGGAAAGAAAGACAAAGAAAAGCTGAAGAAGAAAATATTCGATTAGGTTTAATAAGTTCTTTTAAACGAAAGAATAGAAAATAAAGAAAGTTGTTTAATCCGAATGCCCATATTATAATTAATTTAGGAGAATTATCGTGGCTTTTGAAGATAATTTGACATTAGCTAATGTGGCTAATGCCAGTATGGCAAAATAAAATTAAGAGGAGAAAACGATGGAAAAGAAAGACAGCAAAAAAGAACTCTATGAAAAAGAGGAATTATATGATCGCTTAAAAAAAGATACTGATAAAGATATGTCTCTCTTTTATAAAGAACCTTATATTTACAATGATACAGTTGTTAAAGGCACAACTAAATGCTGTTATGACTTTGTTGCTGAATATTTGATTGAAAAACTTGAACAAACAGACATTTTTGAAAAAAACGTTAAAAAGGTTCCTCGGCTACAGGAATATAACCGTAAACGAGAGAAACCTGATGAAAAATTGGAAATGCAATTTGCAAAATATTTGTATAATAGTAATAGTAAAATTGGTGATCTTGGTGAAATTATCCAGTATGAAACACCATTGTATGCAGCCCGAAAAAAGGATGGTGTCGGCGGCGTAGATTTATTGGCATATAACGGAAAACAATTATCCTTGATTGAACTAAAACTACAAGCAAATCAAGACACCATGTTGCATTCTATCTTACAGGTAAATACCTATTACCATCAAATTGACGAAGAAAAATTAAAAAAAGAGTTTAACTGCAGTGATGCAGAAATACAAAAAGTTGTCCTTGTTTTTAAGGATAGCCCTCAATATTTACAATACAAGGACTCTGCAATCATTAGGAAACTTGCAGAGAAATTGAGTTTTACTGTGTATGTATTGGATTGTATACCTTTAAGGGAAGCCCCATGACCTTTAACATCCACCGTGGCGCTGACGAAATTGGCGGTTCCTGCGTCGAGGTTTGCAGCGCCACGACAAGAATTGTTATTGATATCGGTATGCCGTTAATGAATCCCGATGGCAGTCCTTTTGATTCAACAAGAGTAAAAGAACTGTCCGCTAAAGAATTAATTAAAGAAAAGATCCTGCCGGACATTCCGGCTTTATATGGTTCTGCCGATGACAAAGAGACGGCCCTGCTGATTTCCCATGCCCACCAGGATCATTACGGTTTAATAACATTTGTGGATACAAAAATACCGGTGTATTTAGGAAAAGCGACACATAAATTCATAGAATTATCTGCCGTTTTTGCCAAGGGCAAAGAAGTTGTTAATAATCCGTATTATTTTGATAACTATGAACTCTTTACATTTGGAGATATTGAAATTGTCTCTTATCTGATGGATCACGCCGCTTTTGATGCCTATGCCTTTTTGGTCAAGGGAGAAGGTAAATCGCTGCTGTACACCGGAGATTTTCGTTCACATGGCAGAAAAAGTAAGTTGTTTTACAAATTTCTCCATGTTGTTCCAAAAAATGTCACCTGGCTATTAATGGAAGGTACAAGCCTGTCCAGGAAAAGGCAAAAATTCCGGACAGAAGAACAGCTCGAAAACCGGTTTATAGAAACGTTTGATAATACAGAAGGTGTTAATCTGGTGTATGTTTCCGGGCAAAACATAGACCGGCTGGTAACGGTTTATCGTTCGTGCAGACAATGCGGTAAACTATTTGTTGTTGATTTTTACATTGCCACAGTATTGTCTGAAATAGCCGCATTGGGGTATGGTGTGCCGTGGCCTTCCCCGGATTTTCCCGATATAAGGGTCTTTTTCCCCAGTATGCTTAAAAGAAAAATGATTGACAGAAAAGACATAATTAACCGCTTTAATAAATATAAAATATCGCTGAAAGAAATTGATGAAAAAGCAAATGATATTGTTATGACTATTCGCCCTTCAATGGATTATGAGATTAAAAACCTGCAAAACCTTGATGGCGGAACTGTTATTTATTCAATGTGGGAAGGATATAAAGAAAGCCCCTATACAAAAAGATTTCTTGACAATCTGACAAGCAGGGGAATGGAAATAATAACCGTTCATACATCAGGACATGCAGATTATTATGCATTGCAAAAACTGCTTTCCGTCATTAAGCCGATTAAACTGGTTCCGATTCATACTACAGAAGGAAAAAGGTACAAAGACATTTTTCCCGGAGCAAATGTCCAACAAGTAAAAGACGGAAAGACCGTGGGAAATATATTAAAATTCAACCGTAATAATTAAATTATCTTTTTTGGCTATACTATAGAAATCGCCGTTCTAAACCTTTGCATCACCCCTTGCTCCCATCTTTGGGACAAACCCGGCTTTTGTTACTCTGCGTAAAAGATCACTGACATAATCGCCAACTTCATCGTTGTAGTTAAATTTGTTGTCATATATTGAATAACGTTCCCGCGCACCGGGAGGCGAAAGGTTCGGCATAATTACATTGGCTCCTGCCATAAGCGACTGCTCTCTGCCCACATCGGACAGTGTACCCAGGGCGGTCGTTGCGGGAAGCAGAACACGGGGAAGGAGCAGCCGGGTAAGGGAAACCATACGGAGGGTTACAGCTACACTTCCTGCAGGATAATGTGCAAAGGGAGTATTTGCTGCGGGGATAAAAGGGCCGATGCCAACCATGTGGGGCTGTAATTCCTGCAAAAACCGCAGATCCGCCAGAAGGCAATTTGGCGTCTGAAAAGGAGTGCCGACCATAAATCCGGCTCCGGTTTGGAAACCTATTTCCTTTAATGTTTTAAGACACTTTTTTCGTTCCGAAAGCAGCATGGCAGGAGGGTGCAAGGCGGCATAGTGATCGTTGTCTACGCTTTCGTGCCGCAAGAGGTAACGATTTGCCCCGGCGTCGAACAGGGCTTTGTAGCATGTACGGCTCCTTTCCCCCGCAGAAACTGTAATTGCATTATCCGGAAATTCAGTGTGTATTTTATGAACCAATTCACAAAGCAGTTCATCGGTAAACCAGGGATCTTCTCCTCCCTGTAAAACAAAAGTACGAAACCCCAAAGTATTTCCGGTACGGCAGCATTCCAGTATTTGCTCAAAACTTAGGCGGTAACGTTCTGTTTGTGTATTGCTGCACCGTATCCCGCAATAAAAACAATCGTTTTTACAGTAGTTGGTAAACTCAATCAAACACCGGAAGTATATGTCCCGGCCGTAATGTTCTTCGCAGGTTTTTCGGGCTGCTGCAAAAAGTTCTTTTGCTTCAGCGCTGTCTTCGGTGGTAATGTAATGCAGTAATTCGTCATCTGTCCAGGATTTTTTAACCATGTTCATACTATATTTTAATTATAACCATTATTTGCCGCTGAGTCTGGCATACAAAATACCTGCACTATATTAAGCAAAGGGACGGGCAAAGGCCACGGCAAAACCGCGTGTAGAATCCATTGGCTGTACTGAACACATCAATCTTCCCATATCGGTGGGAGGAGGAACACCCATTCAGACCATGGTGGTCGTCGCTGCCGATTACGCACACTCTGGTGTGGCATTTTCTGTAGGACGCCAAATGGTCTTCATGGCTAACCTTCCCCCCACCTATGTGGCAACATTATCCCCGATGCGTTCAGTTCAGCAGAGATAAAATTATTGTGCCCCTAACTGCGCTCCCGGGCACTGGCTGTGGGCAGCGCTTTAGCGCCTATCAAAAGAGCACTGAATCTAAATGTTTTCAGCCCTTTTCCGGCATTATTCCAGGTTATGAGCATGACAGATGCTCAGCAGCAGATTGCCGTTTTATAATGATGCGTTAAGTTCGATAAATTGGAATTTGTGGTGATGTTATTTAAAAAAACTTTTCCTCCAACTTCCTACAATAATCCTGAAATTCCGCAGTACGGAAATCTCTGGGACAGGGCAGGGGAATGGGCAGTACGTTTTGTATTGTTCCTTCGTTCATTAAAAAAACACGATCCCCGAAATAAACTGCTTCTTCTATGTCGTGGGTAACAAGGATAACGGTAAGATCGAGGCGCCGCCATAACTTGTCCAATTCTCCCCGAAGCGTTACTCGTGTAAAGGTGTCAAGGCTGCTTAATGGTTCGTCGAGCAGGAGGAGTTCCGGGTCTCTGCAAAGACAGCGGGCCAGGGCACAGCGCTGGGCCATGCCTCCCGAAAGTTCACCGGGCATTGAAGCGGCGCGATCGGCAAGACCCACCATCTCAAGGACCTGTTGTATTTTTTGCCGCATTGCTGTTTTTTCATTGATGTCCCTGGGACGTTTAAAGGCCAAAGCAAGGTTTTGTTCTACTGTAAGCCATGGAAGGAGCCGGGGGTCCTGAAACATAAAACCGATTTTTGGTACGGTTGATAATTCCTTTTGGCTGTCTTTGCTGTAATTTTCCCTGTAATTGTCCATTGAGGAAAAATTCACTGTGCCGGAATCTGCCTGTTCCAGTCCTGCAATTGTTTTTAGCAAGGTTGTTTTTCCGCAGCCGCTTCGTCCCGCAATAACGGTAAAACTGCGGTCTTCTATTTCCAGTGAACAATCGACCAGTGCGCGGATTGTATTTTTTTCGGGGTCGTTATGGTTTTTGCTATTGTAGCTTTTGCATAGGGAACGAATACTCAGTTTCATAACACTCCCTGTACATCATAGCTAATAATTTTTCTCGCTGCGAACCGAAGCAGCGTATCAAAACCTGCACCCAAAATTCCTATGGCGATTATTCCTACAAAGACCCGGTCTGTACGGGCCATGGCCTGGGAATCGGTAATAAGATAACCCAGCCCCGATGCTGCGGCAAAAAGTTCTGCACCAAGTAAAGCCCGCCATGCATAGCCAAAGCCCAGCCGCAATCCTGTAATGATCTGAGGGAGCGAAGCGGGGATCAACACCGAAAAAAGATGGCGCTGAAAAGGCAGTTCCAGAGAACGGGAAAGTTCCAGCCAGCGCTTGTCCATGGAATCAAAACCGCTTTGTGCACTTAAGAAAACAGGGAAAAATGACGCCAGAACGATCACTGCAAGCTTCGATCCTTCTCCCAGGCCAAACCAGAGTATAAGCAGGGGGATCATGGCCAGAGGAGGAACAGCACGGATTACTTCAAAGAGGCCGTGAAACAAACGGTTAAGCAAAGGGCTTTCATGAAACAGCAGCGCCATGGGAAGAGCGAATAACACACTCAGAACAAATCCGCCCCAGACACGCGCAAGGCTAATGGCGATATGTTCTCCCAGTTCACCGGAAGCAATAAGGTGATACGCCGCATTCCAAATCCGTCCAGGTGAAGGAATAAGGTAAGGATTAACCAGTTCCAAAGCAGAAAGCACAACCCATACGGCAATGATCAGCAGGGGTAAAATGGTGTAGGTAAGTAAAAGCTTATTGCGGTTAATAGATTTTTTTTTTGAGTTATTCATAATGTGTCCACATACGGATTATCTTGATTTTTCCTTGATATGTTGGCAGTATCTTTTTCGTCGTTTTCGTTGGGTAAAATCTGGTAAACCAAGCGGCGAGTTAGGGTTATACTATACATCAGCCCATACGTCAGATAGTGGGACACATTCAGAGAGAGGGGTTTCGACACCACCTTTAATTGATTCCGCCATGCCGGGAATGGAATTCAAATAGGTAGTATCATCCATTTCCAAGACATTGCGGTACTTTTGAAAAAGGAGAAAATCGCGTACTGTATAAAGCACTTCATCTGATAGTGTGTCAATCTCATTTTTTATGGATTCCCGAACAGTCATTTATTTCTCCTTTATAGTAAATATAACATATCCAGCCAGAAAAGTTAAAGCAATCAAAACCTGACAATTAAAACGGCAGATATATAAAAATCATCTGCTGAATGCAACAGGTAATATAAATTGACTGGGGTTAATTTTTCTTTCAATCATTTTCTGCCTGAAAAGAAAATCCACATCTTCCCGCAGCGCCAGGACGTCGCTTTGTTCCATTATCTGGGCTATGCCGCTCCAGCGGAAAAGCTTCATCCCGTCTGCTGCGGAAACCTGCTGGAGACGACTGCCCATTGAGACAGCTTCTGTTGTGTGTTCTGTTATCCAGTTATAGGCTTCTTTTTGTACCTGGAGGTATATGCGCAGCAGTTCCGGATAGTTCTTTGCAAACTCGGGCCGGACTGCTGTAAAGAGGAGGGTTGTAAGGTACCCGTCTGCTGTAAAGAGCGTACGCATCCCCGCTTCTTCATTACGGATAATAAAACCTGCTGCCTGGAGTGCGCCGTCCACACGATTGGAAAGAAGGGCTGTCCTTGCTTCGGGCAGTCCCATGTTAATAAGCCGTACATCGGAAGCCTTCATCCCTTCTTTAACCAAAGCGGCAATTAACATTTGGTGGAGTACCGATCCCTTGGGGCCGGCTATGGTTTTTCCCCGAAGTTCGCGGATGGTGCGGGGACCATTAGGCCCTACCATCAATGCAAAAGTCTGCTGAGGCCGGCTTACCAATGCGGCAATTTCAACAGGGTTACCTGCCGCATTTGCCAGTATTACCGAAGTGGAATTGATTACCGAAGCAATATCGAGTGATCCGGCAGCCATGGCCTGTGTCTGGTCTGCGCCGGAATTTATGACATGCCACCTGACACTTACACCCAGCGGGGCAAAGGCGTTTTCCAGCATACGCCGTTCTTTCATTACAATAATTTGTAAATTAAACGGCGCTTCCACATAGGAAATATTTATTGTTTTCGGATACCGGGTTTGGGCATGGAGGCATTGCAAAGGAAAAAAGGCGATGCAGAATAGGATAAGTAAAATAGTGGTAAATGATTTTTTCATTGTTCTTGATCCAGTATACTAAATACAAATGGAAAATGTTATACTCTGTGCATGCGTATACTCTCGTGGAATGTAAACGGCATCAGGGCGGTGGAGAAACATGGTTTTTCTCAATGGCTTACGGCGGAATCCCCCGATATGCTGTGTCTTCAGGAAACAAAAGCCCGCCCCGAACAGCTTTCCGATGAACTGCGGAACCCAAAGAACAAATCCGGAAAAAGGTACAATGCCTATTGGGCTTGTGCAAAGAAGGCAGGTTATTCGGGGGTGGCGATTTATTCCGTGAAGGAGCCGGACGATGTTAAGCCCCTGGGCATTGCTGAATTTGACGATGAAGGCCGCGTACTTCAGGCTTTCTACAAAGACTTTGTGCTGATTACAGGTTATTTTCCCAATTCCCAGGACAAAGGGAAAAGACTTGACTATAAGCTTGCTTTTTGCGATGCAATATTAAAATACAGTAAAAAACTTGTTAAGCAGGGTAAACACTTTGTATTGTGCGGCGATTACAACATCGCCCATACTGCCATTGATATTGCCCGCCCCAAACAAAACGAAAAAAACGCCGGATACCTTCCGGAAGAGCGGGCATGGATGGATAGCTACACAAAGGCGGGCTTTGTCGATACCTTCCGCCACTTTCATCCGGGTGAAAAGGATCATTATACATGGTGGTCCTATTGGGGTACTGCACGTGAACGTAATGTAGGCTGGCGGCTTGATTACCACTGCGTGGATCCTGCTTTTCTTTCCCAGGTAAAATATTCAATCATCCGGAAAGAAGTGGAGGGAGCCGATCATTGCCCGGTTGAAATTGATCTGTCATTATAGCAGTTAATAATACAAAACATTTGTTAAGGTAATTGACATATTTGTTCTTGCTCAGTAAGTACAAATAATAAATCATATAGTGTATTGCTAAACATTTGATAAGTAATTACTTCCAAATTCTTACCTAATAAGTAAAATTTATTAACATTTTGTAAGTTTTATATGGTATACTGTAATATATAAATTTTCATGTAAAAAACAGTGAGACAGCCAAGACAAGAAGCCCAAAATCAGGCCGCTTATGGCGGCGGAGATATTTTCTATTTTGAACGCACGCGATTGAATGATCTGTTCAGGGAAGCCTCAAAACGCCCCCTGGTCATGGTGTGTGCAGGGGCGGGCTACGGCAAGACCAGTGCCGTTCACGATTTTACCCTGGAATATCAGGAACCCGTTCCGGTGTGGATACAGCTTTCCGGGCGCGATAACTCAAGTACGCGTTTTTGGGAAAATTATGCCAACAGCATGACACAGGTTAATCAATCATTTGCCAGGGCAATGAATAAAATCAGCTTTCCCGACACCCCGGATAAAATGAATCAGTATATATCCCTGTTGAACACAATAGTCGATCAACAACGGCGTATTTTTGTTATGGATGATTTTCACGTAATCGAAGATCCGTCGGTACTCCGTTTTATTGAATACTCCAGTACTTATATTCCGGTTGGGACATCGTTGTTCCTTGTTTCACGATCCACTCCGCCATTCAATACCGTCGGTCTTATTTCCAAAGACAGGCAATATATTGTGAATGAAAATGATCTGTGCTTTACAGAAAATGAACTTGCACAATTTTTTAATGTATTAAACATTCCTCTCCGGCAGGATGTATTGCGTGAAATCATGCAGGACACCGGAGGCTGGGCTTTTGCCATTAACCTTATCGCACGCTCCTACCAAAAAGCGCCCGGTTATGGAGGCTATGTGCGGAATGCGATGAAGACAAATGTTTTTCAGCTGATTGAAACGGAAATATGGGACGGGATTTCCGAAACGTTACAGTTTTTTTTGGCAAGTCTCTCCCTGATCAACCACCTCTCCGTCGACCTGATTTCACTTTTGGCCAACGGAGACGAGGACCTTATTGATGAGTTGGAAAAACAAAACACATATGTACGCCGTGACAGCTACATTAACGCATATATCATTCACCCGCTGTTCAGGGAATTCCTCTGTAAAAAACAGGCGCTCCTTTCAGATAAGCAAAAACAAACGACATACAAGATAGCCGGTAGCTGGTGTATGAACAATGGTTTTAAGATAGACGCACTTTCGTATTTTGAAACGATAGGCGACTATACAGCGATCGTTTCCCTGTTTTATGATTTGCCCGCACAGATTCCTCATGATGTCGCAAAATACACGGCGACAATTTTTGACAGGGCACCGGCGGAGGTTTTCGATTCTGTGTATCTGCTTGCAGTAATGCACTTTCGTGTTTATATATGTCTTGGCCCCTGGCAAAAAGCAGCGGAACTGGCAGAGTATTACGAGGTGAAATTCCTGGCAATGCCGGAAGGAAATGATTTCAGAAACCGTACCCTGTGCGCCCTTTACTATAGCTGGGGTTTTCTGCGCCGTATGATGTGCCAAATTGATGATTGCTTTGATTTTGACATTTACTTTGAAAAATCCATGCGGTTCCTTCCAAAACAGGTTGATATGAACAAATTTGCCAACCATTGCCCGGGGTTCTGGATTAACGCCGCTGGTTCTTCGCGGAAGGATGCTCCCGTAGAATATATCGGCGCTTTATCCCGCACGGTTGCGGTAGTATCAAAATCCCTCAATGGATTCATGTCCGGTGAAGATGAATTGGCACGGGGTGAACTGCTCTTTTACCGGGGTAATACAAGCGCCGCGAAGCCATACATCGCCCGTACCCTGGAACTGGCGCGGGAGAACAAACAGTTTGAAATTGTACACCGTGCGCTGTTGTACACCCTGCGGATCGCCGCTGCAGAAGGAAATTTCGCCACTATGGAACAGGCGATGAAAGAAACTGAAGCCCAACTGGATGAAGGCGAATACGCGCACCGCTTTATCAACCATGATTTATCCCTTTCGTTGTATTACTATCTTCTTGGTTTGGCGGAAAAAATACCTGAACAGTTTAAACAGGATTTTTCCCCTTACAGCCATGCCGCTTTTATAGAAAACTCCGGCAATCAAATGAAGGCCAGGTTTTGTTTTCTGACAAGGCAGTACCCCCCGCTGCTGTCGTATATCCGGGAAATGAAGCAGAGGGAATCTTATTTATTCGGCCGGTTGGAAATGCTGGCAATGGAATCGTGCGTGCTTTACAGAATGAAGGACAAAACAAAAGCCTTTGAAGTTTTATCGGAAGCATACGAAACGGCATCGCCCAATGGCCTTGTGATACCGTTTATAGAATTGGGCAAGGACATGCGTACTTTAACCGGCGCTGCATTAAAGGAACCGGACAGCGATATTTACAGGGCATGGCTGGAAGAGATCAACCGCAAGTCCACCACGTATGCAAAGTATCAGTCAAACAATTTAATGGAATACAGGAAGGCAAACCCCCTGGAGGATACGGTTGTTTTTTCCCAAAGACAGGAGGAAATCCTTGCTGACCTTTCCCACGGTCTTTCTCGCGCAGACATCGCATCCAGCCGTAACCTTTCAGAAAACACGGTAAAGATGATCATAACCGAGCTCTACGATAAACTGGGCGCTGAAAACCGTGCTGACTTTCTCAGAATCGCCGTTAAACTCAAGGTGATATGATGGCCGTTCGCCTACACCATCTTTCGTTCAACAGCAATGCGAACAAGGTCGGACAGGTTTTCGGCTCCTGCTTTGTCGTAGATATTGGCAATAATAGTTTTAACTTTTTTAACAGAAAGCTTGCGCTTTGCGGCTATATCCGAGTGGGAATAGCCTTGTGAAATATCGGTGAGTATTTCTGTTTCCCTTGGGGAGAAAACGATAGTTTCTGTAATATGGTTAACCTTTTTGTATTCACTAATTACATGAGCCAGATGTTTAGCGTATGTAGCCGATTTGCGATTGATCTCCTCCAGCCAAACACGCGGAATCGTGCAGGAATGATCTTTAAGGGCTGCTGCTGTGAGAATACGCATATCTTTTGAAAATTGGGTAAGCAATACGATGAGTTTGTTCGGTTCTGCAAGGTTATAGGCTTCTGTAAGCGCGGTAATTGCCTCCCTGTGTTTTTTCAGATGGTAAAGAGACAACGCTTGCATTACTTTTAATCCTATTTTACCGAGCAGAACAGTTTGTTCCATTTCAGTTGCAATGAACGCCAGGAGCGCTTTATACTGCTGTGTCCGGTAATGGTATATCGTTTTTACCCGGTTTGCGTAATTTTCCATAAAAGACGGATGCTTGTAAGACGAAAAGCCGCCCTTCAGCCATTCCGGTATCTCTTCATGCCGCCCCAATGTCAGAAGGTACAAACCGCAGGCTATGTCATACATTGTGTAGCGGACGCCGTAATCCTTTTCGCTGAGCAGCGCTTCAATTTCCTGCAACTTCGCGGCGGCGGAAGTAAAATCCCCGCGAAAAATAGCGAGCTGCATCAGATACGTCAGGGCGCGGTTGTACGTGACGAATTGATCACAGCGGTACGCCTTGGTAACAGATTGTTTCAGGTATTGCTCCGCTTCGTCAAATTCTCCGCGGTAGAAACATAGTTCTCCCCGTGCCAGGTCATCAAACCCGGTAAAGAAACCTTTCCCAAGGGCGGAAGCAAAGGGTATCGAGCGGGATAGCGCGCCAATGTATTCTTCCTGCGCCCCGGCGCGGGCTACTCCAACAAGGGAAGCCCAGGCGCTTATTGGTACCAGATTATACGCACCGACGGTGTTAATCGGATTTTTACTGAAGCACTCACCGGCCTTTTTAAAATAGATGTCGAAGTCATAACAATCGGTATAAGTGCACATGAACATAACCAAAAAAGCCCAGCTGAAATAAACATTCGAGAGGATGATGTAGTGGTTGGGGAAGTCGGGCCGCGCCTCGTAATAGTCGGCATAGCTTTTTGCCAATGCTATCGTATCTTCGTTAAATTGGCCCATATTCAATTTTAGTCTTATATGCATCCCGGGAAACAAAGGAGTTTGATACTTCACCGCCTCGGGCGCTTTGTCAAACAGCTTCAGGGCAAATTCCGCCATATCTGCAGACATCTGTACATTTAACGAAGCGACTTTCTTTGTGATTGCCTCATAATCTCCGGATTTGTCGTAGTAAGAAAACGCGTCCATGTGGTAGCCATTTTCATCGCACCATGCAGCAGATTTCATCCATGTTTCCCGTTTTTGATCTTCGGTCAATAGATTTTGTTTCCGGCGGATAAACTCCAAAAACAACGGATGAATCAGGTATGCGTTGATATAGTTATCGCGGCGCACATAAGCGCTTTGTTTCTCTAAATCGGCGATTAAACTCTCGTCTCCGTTGGCCAAAAGCGAGATCAGGTCGACAGACAGGTTCTCGATCAGGGACAGGGTTAACAAAAAGTACCGGAGGCGTTCGGAGATCCCGCTCCAAATTTCAACTTCCATCAGCTGGAAAATGTTCGCTTTCATAGCATTCTGCACATAGCCCTCATAGCCAGGAGATTTTTGGTAAGAGTGGGCGATAAGGTTAATGGCAAAGGCCCAGCCTCCGGTGTCCTGCATGATTTCACGCAGTGTCTCCTGCCGGAGAGTAATATTCAGCAGGCTGAAAAATTGGGCGAGTTCGCTTTCCGTAAAGCACAGGTCTTTTTCATTCACATTGTATTGGCGGTCTTTAGAAATTAAACTTGCAGTATTAAGGTGCGGAGTGGATCGTGAAATAATGAACACCGATATTTTTGTTGGTTTACTATTTATGGCGAATTCTATTAAACGGAGTACTGAAGAATCTTCGATTAAATGTAAGTCGTCCAGGACTATGATTCTCGGCACATGGCTGGCCTTTGTATGTACCAGGGATACATATTGATTTTTCTTGTCAGCAGTATCGGGAAAGCCAAGTTTATTTAAAGCCCTGGCAAGAGGTTGATTAATCTGTGCCATACTGTGAACAAAGTTTTCCCAAAACCGCGTGCCGGAGTTATCATTTTTTGAGATCTGTATCCATATTGGAGATGCTTCCTTATAGTCTTCTAAAAAATCATGTACAGAACTACTCTTTCCGAAACCGGTTCCTGCGCATATCATAGCAAGAGGGTACTTTGAAGCTTCCCTGAACAGATCGTTGAGCCTTGGACGTTTAAACCGGAAAGCAGCGTTGTTTTCATTTTTCATATCGGCATCCAATTTTTTAAATATTCAATTCCCGAAATATACAACTTGAGATTATACATTCAACTGAAAGCAGTCAATGCCTTCAATATAATAATTGTTTACACATCATTTAACCTGGTTTTTTCGGGTGTATTTTGCGAAAAACATTTTCATTTTTTGTATATAGCTATATATAAATAAAGTTTAAATACTTATTATGGCAAAAAATATAATTAATTTGGGAGGGGGGTATAATAAAAAAGAGGTAAAAAAATGTCCATGCGTACCAAGGCTACGTTTATCCTCGTGTCAATTGTTCTGGCAATTACTGCAACAAGTATTATCACCAATTATCTTTTTAGCAGACGAAGTATCACTGATGCGGTGGAACAGGATCTGTCTTTGGCAATTAATTTTGCCGACAAGCTGGTTTCTGCAAAAATGAAGCTCATAAAGGCAAATGGGGCAACTGTAGCGGAACGTCTTCTGCGCGCAGGTTCACCTGAAGAAATGGCAGAAATTATGTCTGTGGAAATTGATAAATTTCCGGAATTTAATGCGTTTTCGGTATTTGACCAGAATCTTGGGGTCATCGCCAATTACGGTGCGCCTGTAAAATCGGCAGAATTGCTTGAAGAAAGCCGTTACGTGCAAATGGCATATAACGGTGAAAGTGTAATCCCTACCACTCATTACAATTCAGAGACAAACGATTTTGTTATGCATGTGTTTGTGCCTATGACCTCGAAAATGGCTATGGTTGCCGCCATATCAGGGTTCACATTTTCCGATTTGATTCGCAATTACAGGGTTTGGAAGACAGGTTCTATTTTAATTCTAGACCAGGAAGGTACCATTATTGCTGACAGGATCGAAGAATCAGTTTTGCGGCGGCTTAATCCAATACTGGAGGCTAAAACCAATCCGGATAACAAGGAAATGCTGTCCAGAGGAGAAATGGCAGCGGAGATACTTTCCACAGAAACAGGAACGGGCTCTTTTTTAAAGAGCGGGATAGAGTATATATGTAAATATAAACGGATAACCGGGACAACAGGGGGCTGGCATGTTTTGGTCATGGCTCCAACGAAAGAAAACCCGGGAGCTCAGGTTCAATGGGACTTGATCTTTTCAGCCCTGTTTTTTCTTGGTATTGGTATTCTGATATCAATTCTTGTCTCTCCGTTTGTGGTAAGACCATATAAAAAAATTGAGAAGCAGGCCAATGAAATCCTTGAAGCCCACAATCGTACCAATCTTCTGCTTAATGCCATGCCTTTTGCATGTCATCTGTGGGATTCAAACTATGAAATGATTTTCTGCAACGATCAAAACAAAAGATTATTCAACCTTGAAAATTCTCAGGAATTTCTTAACAACCATATTGAGTATTCGCCTATGTATCAGACCGACGGACAGCCTTCCTCTGTTAAGCAGAAATCTTATTTAAAAAAGTCCTTTGAGGAAGGCTTGTCCGTTTTTGAATGGATGCACCAGCAAAAAGACGGTACGAAAATTCCCACGGAAGTCACCTTTGTCCGCGTTCCCTTTGATAATGTCAATGTTGTTGCAGGGTATGTACGGGATCTGCGTGAGCAGAAAAAAATGATAAACCAAATAGAACAGCGGGACAGACTTCTTGAGGACGCTCTTGAAGAAACCCGGAATGCCAATAATGCAAAAAGCGAATTTCTTGCCAGAATGAGTCATGAAATGCGTACTCCTCTTAACGCTATCATTGGTCTTTCCAGGCTGTGTCTGGAAACAAACGGGGCAAACGAGGAAATATACAACAATCTTGAAAAGGTTTATGAAGCGGGAGAAATTCTCCTGTCTACAGTGAACGACATTTTGGACATTTCAAAAATTGAAGCGGGCAGACTTGAGCTGATTCCCGGTGAATACAGCATTCCCAGCCTTATTAACGATACTGTTACCCAGAATATTCTCCGCATCGGCGAAAAGCCCATTAAGTTTATTCTTGACATAGAACCTTCTTTACCGACACTCCTTTACGGCGATGAACTGCGAATCAAACAACTCTTTAACAATCTTCTTTCCAATGCTTTTAAGTATACCAGAGAAGGAAAGGTAGAACTTACGGTGCGATGCGAACAAACACCGGAGACCAAAGATGTTTGGATGACCATTAGAGTAGAAGACTCCGGAATCGGAATACGATCAGAAAAAATAGATAACTTGTTTTCCGATTATTCGCAAATGGATATTAGTGCCAACCGCAAAATAGAAGGAACCGGCCTTGGACTTTCCATCACAAAGAAAATAGCCGAGATGATGGACGGTTCTGTTACTGTAGAAAGTGAATATGGTAAAGGAAGCGTATTTACCGCAAAGATCAAACAAAAATTTGTCAACGACTCCGTTATAGGAGAGGAAGTAGTAAAGAACCTGAAAAAATACAAATACTCCGACCAACAGCGCAGGAAAAAATCCCGGCTTGAGCGAAAGCAAATGCCTTATGCCCGTGTTTTGGTGGTAGATGATATGCAAACCAATCTTGATGTAGCAAAAGGGATGCTGGGCAAGTACGGTATGCACATTGATTGCATAACCAGCGGGCAGAAAGCCATTAACGTTATTCGGTCCGGCAAACCTCAATATGATGCTGTATTTATGGATCACATGATGCCCGAAATGGACGGGATAGAAGCTGTCAGGATTATCCGGGAGGAAGTAGGAACCGAATATGCAAGAACACTGCCGATAATCGCCCTTACAGCCAATGCAATAGTCGGGAATGAGGAAATGTTTTTACAAAAAGGATTCCAGGCTTTTATTTCCAAGCCCATTGATGTAATAGAACTTGATAAGATTCTTAATATTTGGATTCGAAACAGCATTTTTCAGGATTTTGAAATTGAAGGTGTTGATTTTGCCAAAGGCCTTGAACGCTATTCAACCGAAGAAAATTACCTGAATTTAATCCGCTCTTTTTGCCTTCACACGCCGGACATATTGAAAAAAATACGAACCTTAAACCCGGTTTATGGAGAGAGTCCGTTATTTGAAGAAACTACCGGGATATCTTTATCCGAGTATATGGTGTTGGTTCATGGAATTAAAGGTTCCTGCTACAGCATTTCCGCCAACCTTGCAGGTATAGAAGCGGAAAAACTGGAAAAAGCTGCAAGGAAAGGGGATATTGGGACTGTGATTAAGGGAAATGGTACTTTTATTAAAATGATGGAATCGTTACTCTCGGATCTTGACGGTTTATTGCAGCAAATAGCATTCAGTGAAGAAAAACCACGGAAAAACGCTCCTGACACAACACTGCTTTCACAGCTTTTGGAGAACGCCAAAGAATACAGAGCCGCCACAATGGAGCAGATTATAAAACAGCTTGAATCCTTTGATTATGAGTCCGGGGGTGATTTGGTTGCATGGATTCGCAGTCAGATGAACAATCTGGAGTACGATGCCATTTGCGAACGGCTGGTAACTGCTGTATAACAACAGTAAAAAACAGGAGAGTACAAAGTGCCCGATGTAAAAAAAACAATTTTATCTATTGATGATGACATTACCATTTTGAACGCTATACGGACTATTTTGGAAGGAACCTACGAGGTAAGCCTGGCCAAGAATACTGGTATTGCACAAACAATTCTTAATACTACCAGGGTAGATCTGATCCTTCTTGATATGAACATGCCTGGTACAGGCCTCCCTTCGGTCGGCGAGTGCAAGGAAAAAGATTGTACAACGCCGCAAAATGCGGCTTGTACTTCTGGTATGGATTTTTTGGAGTTTGTCCGTAACGATGATTCGCATTACCGTATTCCGGTTATAATAGTCAGTTCCCAGGGAACACCTGATGTAATTAAGGAAATAAAAAAACGGGGGGCTGTTGATTTTGTAGTTAAACCTATTTCCCCAAACATTCTTTTGGAAAAAATTCATTCTAATCTGAAAACCGGCAACGTAAAGATCAGCCGTGATTACATCGAAGGAAAACTAAAAAGGCTGATTGCGGCCTGCAACACAGGCAAGAGCAGCCAGGTGGAAAAAATAGTTAATGGCCTGCAACGTGTACACTGTGAACAGAAAATTGATGCAAAAATTGCCGAAATCTGCAAATATGCCAAAGATATGGAATACAATCTTGTGGAAGAAAAAGCCGGAGCGCTTATAGCGGAGATGTCAGAGCTGCCGGAATAGCTGTGTCGATACAATACTATCATAAAATGCCCAAAAGGACGACAGGGATGTCGCTGTTTCCACATCTTTAGATGGAGTTTTGTTGCAGCAAAACTCCAAGGCTAAAAATCTACATGGATGTGGATTTTTAGCCAAGCCAAAAAAACCGTTATATAAATGACATTTGTCATGCTGAAGTGTGGTATTATTTAATTAAGGATTTTATTTTGACCGCCAAGGCACGATTCGCCATTTGCATATTCTGTAGTCTCTTAATATTCGCAGTGATAGTGTTGTTCCAAAACCGCAGTGTCCATGACGAGCGGCAAAACTCTACCATAGAAGAAGAATACCATCGCGAGGCGCCCCGGGACTGGCGGCAAAACATCAACGAAGAATACCGCCTCCGTGCAGAACAGATTGTTGCCTCCATGGACAGAAGTACCCTGGCTGCCCAGGTCTTGCTTACCTCGGTGGACGGAATGGACAGAGTCCACGAATCAATAAAACAACTCCTTGTTAATGTGCCTCCCGGGGGGATCATACTCTATAGCTTTAATATGAGTTTTACTATGGATCTAACATGTAACTTTATCGAAGAGCTTACCCACTGTATTGCCGACGTCTCCGTTCCGCCCTTTATCGCGGCGGATCAGGAAGGCGGAAGGGTAATGCGTTTTCGGGAAGAAATAATATTACCGGCGCCCCTGTCATATTGGGAACAGCTGGTGGAAACGAACAAGGCAGTTTTGCCAAAAATTATCCGCAATGGGGAGTTCCCGGCAGTCATGGAAGCGGCTTTTTCGGTTATAGAAAACGATGCTGCAGTGGCGGGACGGGATTTGCGGAACATCGGCGTTACCTGGAACCTTGCCCCGGTGGCGGAAACATTAACTGCGCAGAACCGGCCTGTTCTTGTAGATCGTTCATACGGCCCGTATCCGGCTTTTGTTAGCGGCGCCGCCTCTGCCTTTGTCCGGGGTATGCATGGTGCCGGGGTGGCTGGTACGTTAAAACATTTTCCAGGGAATTCCGCCGAAGATCCGCACTTAGGCCAAGCCGTTTTGGATGTGTCCGAAAAAGAACTGGAAATGAACCTGGAAACCTTTGCCGAAACAATACACAGGGAAAACCCGGCGGCGGTTATGCTTTCCCATGTGATCATTCCCGTATGGGATACAAAACCTTCCAGCCTTTCTCCCCATGCGGTAAAGCGGCTGCGTGATATGGGCTTTGCAGGTATAATTACGGCAGATGACTATTCTATGACCGCGATAGATACCCCGGTTGAAGTTTGCGCTGTAGAAGCCCTGACCGCGGGGGTGGATATGATCATGGTCTGGCCGCGGAACCTAATAAAAACCCATCGGGAAATCCTGAAGGCCATTGATACGGGCTCCCTTTCTGAAGAGAGAGTACGGGAAGCGGCAGAGCGAATTGTCTATCAAAAAATCCGTTATGGACTTATACGTTGACTCTATTCACGACGAACATCATCCGGTGAATTACCGGTAATTGTACCGCCATTCCATTCAAAGTACCCACCACTTACTACATATACCCCGCCGCCAAAAGGAGTTCCGGAAGGAGGCTTTACATGATTGCCTGTGATGGTTCCGCCGTTCATAATAAAACTTTTCACAGGAACAGTAGGAGAACCACTGCCCAGTCTTACATAAACAGCAGCACCTACGATTGAAGTAAAATTTCCTCCCTTTATTGTTATGCCATCATTCATTACCAGCTTGTTAAATGCCCCATCGCTGAAAGTAATCAACCCGTACTCAGATATCGCTGCATCCTCGTTGTCAATGGTAATCGTACCACTCATGCCAGATTTCCCAAAAGTAACAGTAGTAGTACCAGTGATTTCAAAGAAGTTTTTTTGACTGTTTTTATTAGCTCTTCCAATGGTTACATTTTTTTCCGCGACAAAGAAACAGTCGCGTGCTAAATTTGCTGTAGTAAGTGGTGAAGGATAATAACCACTGGTATCCGCTTTAAGATCATTGGCAATAAGATATATCATGGGCCTGCCAAGAGCCAATGAGGATAAATAATTGAAGTCTGACCAATCTTTAATCTCATAGGCATTGTACATTGTAACCGGCTCGGAAGTTTTTTTGCCGGCTTTGACTTCTATCTGCTCAATCCCCATAATAAAGTAATCGAAGACGGTAGGTGCTCCCACTGCTGTTCCGGTTTTAGTGCCTTTAACAGTTACACCCCACGTGCCGGGGATTACATCAAAAGTTGCGCTGCCGACACCCCCACTAAAACGTTCTTCTATTGTGCCGCCAGGACCTTTCAGGGTAACAGTGTAGTTATACGTACTCAAATCATCACCAACGGGGGCTGCCGTCCAAGCTCTTCCTCCGCCGTCCCAAACAAGGGTCAGGTTGCCCGAATTCCCCGCCCAGGGACTGAAACACATAGCCAATATAAAGGCTGCCGCCGCGACAATTAAAATATAAAAAACCGGTTTTGTTTTCATTACTACTCCTTTATGTTCACTCCATTACCGCTGACAGTACCGCCTTTTTTAGTAAAAGTACCCATTGTATACTTGTCTACTCCAATATCATTACCGGTGATAGTTCCGTTGTACATTGTAAAATTACCAGGCGAAAACACCCCAGTATAATTACCAGTGATTGTTCCACCATGCATTTCAAAGGTAGCCATTTGATGTATATTTATTCCTATTCCTTCACTGGTAATACCATTTCTATTGTTTTTGATGGTAACGCCACTGTGCATTGTGAGAGAAAAACTAGCATCCGTATTCACCAGTACCCCCGGATATAGCGCATTGCTTTCTCCATCCAATGTTAGGGTTCCTGACATGCCTTTCATTCCCAAGGTAAGTGATCCACCTGTGCTAGAAGTGGCGCTAAAAAATGATCCGATATGGGAGGTATCTCTATAGATCCTTACATCTTCCTCGGCAACAAGGATAACAGGAACATCTGTTGGTATTGATATAAAAGAGTCCACTTCAAGATCATTATTTATCAGAAACAAAAAACTTCTATATTCAGGCGGCGAGGTACCAGGAATCGATTGTGGAATATAAGAGGGGTAAACCAAGGATATTGTTAGACAACTCACAAGCTCATTCCAACTATTTACCTCCACGGCATTATGCATAACAATTGTCTCAGATTTTTTTTGTCCGGCTTTTACCTCTATTTGCTCAATACCCATCAAGGAAAGATTGCCGCCCTGCCCACCGACGTAAATGGGTTCATATCCTTTAATGGTAACATTCCATGTCCCGGGAATTACATCAAAATTCGCGCTTCCTATACCTTTTTCAAAACGTTTTTCTATCGTACCGCCGGGACCTCTTAAGGTAACAACATAATTAAAGTTTCCAAAAGAAGAATTATCAAATTCCCAACGCTCACTTCCTGTATTCCCCCAAACAAGCGTCAGGTTGCCCGAATTCCCAGTCCAGGGACTAAAACAGGTAGTCAGAATTAAAACCACAAATACCGCCAAAAGCGAATAACTAATTATTCTTTTCATGGTATAACTCCATTTTAAATTCTTTCCAAATTTTTCACGCAAAGGTGCAGAGAACACATTCTTCTATTTTAATTCCAGGACAAAGTTAACCGAACCCCTGACAATGGTTACTGCTGCCCTGTAGCCTGATTGGACGCCTGCCATTGGAGGCGGCCGGAATTCTGCGGCGTCGATGTCTATGGGGTCTGCCGCATGGCCGGTAACAGTAACTTCGCTGGAAGAACCGGCGCTGACAAGCATTGCTGTTCCCGCTGTACCCTGAAAGGTTACCGTACCTTCAAGCACTACAAGAACCTGGGTGTCAAATTCAAAACTTGTACCGCGTACAGAAGCGGTGGCGGTAGGGCCGTGTATGGTTGCATTGGACCTTGTCCCGGCCGGCGGGCTAACATCAACACGTACCCTTCCGGTCTGAAGGTTTACGTTGATTGTTTCCGTTCCTGCAGAAGCGCTGATTTCCGAGAGGCTCAGGCGGGTAAGCGGCCGAACAGTCAGAACAACGTTTCCCACAACAATAAGGGCGGTGCTTTTAAATCCTGTGGATATTATAGTATCACGGGCGACCTGGTCCCCGGCCTTTGCGGCTGTAAAATTTACCTGCCCGGCATGCTTTATTTCCACTGTGCCGGAAAGTTCCCTAATCATCCCGTTCTGGGCAAAAACCTGTACCGCACAAAATAAAATCACCATAAAAATAATAATTCGCTTCATTCTATCTCCTCTGCAGCATGGAAGCTGCTATAACTAATGCTTTAGATGAAGTTTTTTCTTTGAAAAAACTTCAATATGAAAAATCAGCATGGACGCTGATTTTTCATAACTCCTCTGCAGCATGGAAGCTGCTGTAACTAATACTTTAGAAAATCGCCAGTTTGGCGTTGAGTTCTATCCGCCACAGGACATTACTTTCACGATCTGCGTTTCCCAAAGAAGGCATAAACACACCGCCCAAAAGATTAAGCTGCAAATCCGAAACCGGAAACCATGTAACGCTGCCGGAAATTTCATTGCCTAAAAAATGCCCTTCCTTTCCAATGGGATATGTCCTGTAGGTTCCCAAATCGCTTAAAATAAAATACGAATCCGCCAGATTGAATAGCAAACTTTCAATTGGCCGTATTGTATATTCCAGGTGGATCATGGAAAGCCCGGAAAGTTTTGCCCTTAATACATCCCCCTGGTATTGGGTAGTAATGGGAATAAATGCGGCAATCGAACTGTCCTCCTTTTCCGGGGTCCCGCTGGAAAAGCGCCCGGTCAGTGTCAGGCGGTCCTGTACTTTTGTCGGCAAAAGCCACGATATTCCTGCTTCACCGGCAAAAGAAAACAGGGTTTTGGTTTCGTCATCAACTTTGTGTTCAGCTAATCCCATACAGCCGCCCAGCTCTAAAATAAAACGGTTTACCGGGAAAATGAATTTTGCTCCCAGATACTGACTGTGGTACGTTTCGTCGTTGCCGGAAAGATCAAACTGGCCAATTAGGAAACCCTTTAGCCTGAATTTTTCGCTAAGGCCGGGCTTTTCCCAATCAAGGGCGGCAATTACACGGCGCGGTGCAAAATAGGTATCGGCAAATTTATTATAGTCCAATGGCAAGTTGAATGAAGTAAAATCCTCTTCGGTCATGGTAATACGTGTGTGATTTTTGTAGAGAAACCCTGTATACCACGCTCCTATTCCAAGATTTCCAAAACCACCAAGCCCCATGATAACTTGTGCGCCGTCAAATAGGCCATCGACAATAAAGCCAAGCGGGTCTGTATAGTACATACGTCCTGCGTGCAATTCTGATCCTTCACCAAAACGGTAGCTTAATTCTGTCCGCAGGAGTTCCGGAATAAAGATCGTATCCACACTCTGATGTTCCACGGTAAGGCCGGCGGAAAGGTACAGGTTTCCCTTGGGGGCGCTGAGCGGACCGAACGGTATGGAAACCCAGGGAATCAGTGTCCCTGTATAAGTAAAACCATCCATCACATCGTCAAGGTTCCCTGTTGTATCTGCTATGCCAGCGGTTTGATCCGTTAAAAGACCCCAGTCGTAGGCGGAAAGTGTTATTCCCGGTATTAATAAAACCAACAGGAGAAAAAACAACGATTTGTAACAACTGCTTCCTTTTGTGAGATTATTTGAAAAAAAGTTTTTCATTGCAACGCCCCCTCTGCTGCATTCTCACGCATGGCAAGAAGGCGGCCGGTCATTAACAATAAATCCCGCCCGGATACACTCATGAGCGGATCAGTGGTACCTCGAATTACTTTTTTAAATACCAGTTCACGGTATGCATGATGCGGACTTTTTGTCATGCTGTAAAATATACCGCCCTGTAGATTAAACGAACGCATCAGAAGAAGTGCAACGCCCTGAAGCTGTGCAGTACCGATTGATTCGGCTTTTTTCGGCAGCCATTTGTTCCCGGCGGCTAAATTAAATGCCTCCTGCTCATTCCTGAAAATGCCAGCCTCCGAAGCCTCCAGTACAAAAGCAGTTACTTCGAGCCAGGTCAGTTCGGTCTTGTTAAGCAGAGCTTCCACCTTGGCGGCAGTCTGGCCAAATAGCGGTGCGGACAGGATAAATATCAGAAAAAGAAATATTGGCAGCTTGCGAATTTTCATTATAAAACTCCTGAAATAATAGTATCATATAATGACGGATATTTGAATAGGTAGGGAAGAACGTCATTTTATTGCTGAGCATCTGTCATACAAACTTTCTGTATTAAACCTCTCTGTATTACATTATCCTCATGAGGAATCATGGAAAATGTGGAAAATAGATCCTGTATAGTTTACAATACAAGATATATATTGTATTGTAAACTATGACGGCAAAGCAGGTCATGAAGTATTGAAGGCAAATGGATGGATACTTAACCGCATCCATGGATCCCATCACATATTCATCAAGACCGATTGCCGCCCTGTGTCGGTTCCTTATCACGGAAACAAGGACATCGGAAATCTCGCCAAGCGAATATTGAAAGAAGCTGGTATCAGTTAGGAGGTATTTATGGTTTTTTTCTGTACCATCGAAAAAGAAGGGGATGAGTATATAGCCCAATTTCCCGATATGGCCAATATCGTTACGTGCGGGTTTTCCAAAGATGAAGCCCTTGCCATGGCAAAAGAAGCTCTTGATGGTTGTCTCGAAGCAGATATATCCCAGGGCAATACAATACCCGAGCCTTCCTTCAAAAAGGGTTATCCCATAACAGTTGCAAATCATATCGCTGTTGCCTTGCAACTCCGTGAACTCCGGGGTGAACAGAGCCAAACCGATGTCGCTAAAAAACTAGGGCTCTCTTATCAAGCATACCAGCGGCTGGAAAACCCCCGAAAGTCCAATCCAACGATCAAAACCCTCGAACGGATTGCTCATGTATTCGGGCGGGAACTTAGTGTTATAATTGGGTAATTGGATTCTCCACGAATTTCGCCAGGGCGCTTGCCTTACCCTTTTCCGGTTTTAATGCAGATATTGTGTATAACAGATGCTCTGGCTAGTGTAACATTTCCATTCCTGATAGTATTTACCAGAATGGGATTAAAAAAATATACAGCTCTGTTTTTTATCCTTAGTGCAGGTTTTGTATCTGCACAAGAAATTACTGTCCGCGTCTTTACTTTGGAAGAAGTGTGTTCGTTGGCAGAACAGAACAGCATTGCCCTGCAAAAACAGGCCGTCGACCTGGAAATGGACAGGATTGCGGCAAAAAACCTGTGGGCGCAGATCTTTCCGTCAATCAGTGTTAGTGGAGGCGCAAGGTATAATATTCCCATTAATGATAATGCTCAAAAAACCGATCCGGTATATACCGCTTCCGTTGGTCTTTCTTTAAGGCTTAGCGCAGGCCTTCCGTTTACCATGGCCAATATTTCCCTGGCCTACAAAAACAGCCTGCTTAATTATGAACAAGCAAGGCGTATTTTAATAAATCAAACATCAAAAACTTTCTATTCTCTGATAGCTCAGATGGAAAGGCTCACCTTTCTGGAAGGTGCCAGGCGTCTTGCATTGGAACAATTGGAAAGGGATCGTATAGCACGGCAAAGCGGCTATGTAGGGGAACTGGATTATCTTTCCGCCCAGGTAAGCGCCGAACGGGCAAAACTTGCCTATAACAGGGCGTTAACCGATTACCAAAACGCCCTGGGAAAATTCCTTGTTGCTCTGGGACTGGATGTACGTGAAGCTGTAAGGCTTGAAGGCAAACCGGAGATAACCAAAATTTCCCTTGATTCGGATGCGCTTATTGCAGAATGTCTTGCTCAGCGGCCCGATCTGATTGCTCAGCATAACGAGATTAAACGTCTGAAAAATGCCCGTACTGACAGTTTTCTTTCTACCAAAGGACCTTCGGTAAATCTTTCTGCAGATTGGAGAGCATCGTTAAAGGGCGGTTTTGACGATTTAATCAGCGCAGGCATTTCTGTTAGCATCCCCATCGATCCATGGGTTCCCAGAACCAAGGGGGATCAAGCCGTAAAAAGTTCCAATGCAAATTATCAAAAAGCTGTGCTGGAACTCAAGGACATGGAAAACAACGCACGGCAGGAAATTCGATCCTATACGGACAGCATAAACAATACATGGACAGAGGTGGAAATAGCGCGTCTTCAGGCAAGTTATGCCCGAAGGGCTTATGAACTTGCCGAACAATCCTACAGAAGGGGAACAATGAACTTTCTTGATTATGAAACAGCGCGAAACAGGTTAAGCGATGCACAACAGCAACTGCTCCAGAGTGAATTGAATTACAAGATTCTCGTGCTTGATCTTGCTTCAGTTTTGAATATAGAAGAAGATGAATTGAAAAAATATTCAAGATAAGGAATGAACATAAGAATGAAAAATAAAAAAGGAAAAGTAACAGTTGTAGTGGTTTTTCTTATTATCGTTGTCCTCGTCCTTATTATAATTAATATTGTACGCAAGTTTATTCCTTCTGTTTCGCAGCAATCTGTTTCCCAAAGCGCAGCAGTTTCGCAGCCAGGCGGCGGTTCAGGTCAGGCCGGAGCCGGCGGCCGGGGATCAGGCGGTAATCAAGGTTCCGGCGGCGGCCAGCGGGCCGGTACGGCGGTTCGTATTACTCCGGTTGTTTTGGGTACAGTTGAAAATTCTGTTATTCTGAACGGAGATGTTTTGTCTTCTTCCCAGGTTTCAATTTATCCTCTTATGCCGGGAAAAATAACCGAACTGCGTGTGCGTGAAGGAGACCGTGTTAGCCGGGGACAGGTAATCGCCATGCTGGATCCTTCGCGTCCCGGAGATTCTTTTTTTCTTAATCCTGTAACATCTACAGTTTCCGGGGTTGTGGTATCCATTCCGGTAAATGCCGGAGATACGCTGCAGACCAATTCGGTAATATGTGTAGTCGGAAACCTTGCCGACTTGCGGGTGGAAACGTATGTTCCGGAGCGTTATTCGGTAACCGTACACAAAGGGCTTCCCGCCCAAGTCAGCTTTGAAGCAATGCCCGGTGAGTTTTTTCCAGCCGAGGTAGATGAACTATCTCCCGTGCTGGATCCGGCCAGCCGTACCTTACGCATCTCTCTCCGTCTTTTGCCGGGCAGCGGGGGCCGCGTGGATTCCCGTATCCTGGCGGGGATGTTTGCTACCATCAGCCTTGTAACAAGTTCCAGGGAGGATGTACCGGTAATTCCCAGATCAGCCTTAATCCATACATACGGCAGTTGGATTGTTTTTGTCGTCCCGGAAGATTCAACTGCTGCCGTTCGCCGGGAAGTAACTCTTGGGCTTGAAAGCGAAACAATGGTTGAAATTCTATCAGGGCTTGAGACCGGAGAACAGGTGGTAAGCGAGGGCCAGAATTTCCTGGCAGACGGCGACGCAGTACGGATAGTGGAGTAGTAAGTGGCAATAGAAGAATACTCGGTTAAGCGGCCGGTAACGATTATTATGATCTATGCACTGGTACTGGGTATAGCAGGTACCCTTGTTCCCAGAATATCAATGGATCTTTACCCTTCGGTTGCTGAACCCATGTTTTCTATAGTAACTTCCTTTCCCGGAGCAGGGCCGGAGGATGTAGAAAGAAATATAACAGAACCGCTGGAAAAAGTTTTGGCTTCTTCCAAAAATCTGACCCGGATAACCAGTAATTCCAATTTTGAAAACAGCAATATCAGGCTGGAATTTGCCTATGGAACAGATATGGACAAGGCCGTTTCAGACGCCCAAATTCTGGTAAACAGGTATTCCAACAGACTTCCCGAAGAAGCGGGGAATCCTACTGCCCGGCGTTTTGATGTATCTGCCATTCCTATCCTGAGACTTGTGGTCCGGGGCAGTTATCCTCCCGATCAGCTCCGTTATTTTGCAGAGGACGAAATACAACCGGATATAGAACGTATCGAAGGAGTGGCCGCAGCGGATGTAACCGGAGGATCGCCCCAAATTGTTAAGGTGGAAGTTGCCTTGAATCGTTTGGCCGCTTTCGACCTGGGTCTAAGCGATGTTACTTCTGCGTTTCGCGGACAAAATGTTCTGACTTCCGGGGGCAGTATTACCCGCGGCGGAATCAGGGAATACCAACTGATGACCAACCAGGAACTGAGCGATATTTCCCAGATCAGGCGTATCCCCGTTAAAACAATTACTTCGTCAGACACTTCAGGAAGCCGTACCCGGGTAATTCGACTTGATGAAATTGCTGATGTTTCTCTTGGCTTAAATGAAAACGCCAACAGGGTATATGTTAACGGTCAGACCGGAGTGTATATCCAGGTGTCTTGTGAGAGCGATGCAAATCAGGTATTGGTTGCCAACCGGGTAAAAGATTCACTGGACGAGATTAATACACACCTTCCCGAAGGAATTACTCTTGCGGTTCTTACGGACAATACCACGATGATCACCGCAACTCTGAATCAGGTTTATTCCAATGTTATTCAGGGAGGAATTCTTGCCATGGCAGTCCTCTTCCTGTTTCTGCGGAGTATCAAAGGTACCTTGATCATCGGGTTATCCATTCCCATATCCATACTGCTTACCCTGATGGGCATGGCGCTTTTTGGTTTTACCGTGAATCTCCTTACCATGACCGGTCTCATTATGGGCATGGGGATGACTGTGGATGCATCCATTGTTATTCTGGATAACATCCACAATTATCGCGAACGGGGAGCCAAACCTTCGATTGCTGCGATCCTGGGAACCAAAGAAATGATACGCGCCATTACCGCTTCCACCATTACCACGATGTGTGTTTTTGTTCCCCTTATCATCTATAGAAACGACCTTGAACAAATGGGTCAGATGTTCAGCGATTTAATTTTTACTGTGGTGATTTCCCTGATCTGTTCTCTGGTAGTTGCCATAACGTTGGTACCCGTTCTCTGCGGTCCGGTGCTGAAGCTGGATACCAGAAAGCAAAAACCTCTGAAGAACAGACTGCTGATACGAATTGACGACGGGATGGAAAGATTTTTCCGTTCCCTGGACAATGGTTACAAAAAAGCCCTGGATTACTGTCTGGATCACCGCTTTTTTATTTTTGTATTGATTGTGTTGATTCTGGTTTTTTCTCTTTTGCAAGTATCCGGTATTGGATTGAATATGGGTTTTCGGATGAGAACCGATGATAATGTAAACATCAACGTAACCCTTCCGCGGGGTTCCACGATAGACTATACCGAAAAAATACTCCATGATTTGGAAAAATTGATTATGGAGAAGGTGGAAGGATACACCAATATTGTCCTTACTGCCCGGCGCAGCGGGGGAGGAGGTTTTGGCGGAGGCTCACAAGGTTCTATTCAGATTACCCTTCCGCCTCCGGTAGATCAGATCGATACCCCCGATACCATACAGAAAAAACTCCTTCCCTATACTTCTTCCATTCCCGGAGCAAATTTTGCTTTCAGAGCCGGCCGCGGTATGAGCGCTACACAGGCAGTTGAAATTGCCGTCAGTTCCCGTAGTTACGATTTAATTATGGATACGGCAAATGATATTTTGGGAATTATTACCCGCTACCTGCCGGAAGTAGAAAACCCGGCAGTAAACCTGGACGAAGGAGCGCCGCAGTTGAATATCCGTATTGACCGGGATCGGGCTGCTGCCCTTGGGGTTTCGGTTTCTAATGTAGCCCAGCAAATTAAAACCGCCATGAACGGAACAGATGTCGCCACCATGACCATTGGAGACAGGCTTATCGATATTAATGTAATGCTCCGGGAACAGGACAGAGAAGGACTGCCAAACCTTGATGCAATTTTTGTGATGAGCAGAAACGGCACCCGTATTCCTCTTTCCAATCTGGCAGCGATTACCGAAGGGAGGGCTCCTTCGTCGATACGGCGGGAAAACCGGGAACGGGTTGTACGGATCACGGGGGATCTGGCTCCCGGTATTGCCGTTACGGAGTTTCAGAAAATCCTGGAAAGTACGATAAACGAAAACCTTATCAGCCGTGAAGGAGTAACGGTACGTTATTTGGGTGAGGCTGCGGAAGTTCAGTCATTTCTCGGCCGTTACGGAATGATCATCGCCCTGGCGGTGTTTTTGGTCTTTGGGGTTATGGCAAGCCAATTTGAATCCTTTGTGGATCCGATAATCATTTTCTTTTCCATTCCGCTGCTTTTTATAGGGGTAATATGGATCTACAAAATCGGCAATCAGCCCATGTCTCTTTTTTCCGTAGTAGGAGTTATTGCCCTTGTAGGGGTTGTGGTAAATAACGGCATTGTACTGGTGGATTATACCAACACCCTCCGTGCCCGCGGAATGCAGGTGCGGGAAGCCTGCGTGGAAGCGGGAAGAAGCCGCCTGCGGCCCATTCTTATGACAACGCTTACTACAATACTCGGCATGGCTCCGATAGCTTTTTTCCCCGGCCGGGGTGCCGATACAATCCAGCCCATCGGCAAAACATTTGTCGGCGGACTTTCGATTTCTTTTCTTATGACACTGTTCCTTACCCCGGTATTATATTCGTTCTTTAACTGGACCTTCCCGCAATGGATAGGGAACATTAAACGGGCAATAAAGCGGCCCAAGCCGGCATGACATTTGAGCGTGTTCCAAAACTTCAGTTTTTGGAACAGCTACCTTAGATTTGTCATAAAATGGCGTTTTAAATTGATTTTTTAGCTTCATTAGTTTACCTTTAGCAGAGTACCATGATCCAGGAGGTTTTTATGGGAACTGTTTATGCAGATATTATATTAAAAAATTCAGTAGATATCAGCAGCGTCAAACGCGGATATATGACAGAGAAAGAAATCCGGACAGTATCGGTAACTGCCCTGGTGGATACCGGAGCGGGAACATTGATAATAAATGAATCCATTCGTGAAAAACTTGGGTTGGAAATAATTGGACTGCGGGGAGTTACCGTTGCCGGCGGCACCAGGAAAACCTGTCAGGTTACCGAGCCGGTTCACATCCAATGGAAAAACCGTGATACCGCCTGCCGTGCGATTGTTTTACCCGGCGAAGGTGAAGTTCTCCTTGGCGCCATACCGCTGGAAGATATGGACCTTATTGTGAATCCGGTTAAACAGGAATTAGCCGGCGCCCATGGCGATGAAATAGTTTGTTACGTTAAGTAGAGTTTATTTCGGGGAGGGGGGATTTGGCCTTTGGTCGCAGACGTACGTCCCTTCGGGCCGTTTGCCGATAGGAAGGATTTACTGCACCGCCATTCGGCGGTGCGGCGTCATCCTGTCTGCTCCCTCCGGCCCGTCTCCGCCCCCTGTCGCCGCCATCCTTGGCGGTTTTTCCTCCCTTTGGTCGGCGGGGGCTCCGTTTCAAATCCCCAATTTTTTTTGCTGTGTAATGTTTTTTCGGGGAGGGGGGATTTGAACCCCCGACCTTCTGCTCCCAAAGCAGACGGAATAGCCACTATCCAACCCCCCGGTTTTCTTCTTCATTTAGCATAATTGTTTTTTTCATTTGAATCAATGAATCAGGGGAGCCTCATTCGTATTGCCAAAATTGCTAAAATGTAATACAATGTTTACGTGATAAAGTATGCTGAAGATATTGTAAAGAGGATAAGTAAAGGACTTGTTCCTCATGATATTTTCTTGCATATCAATAATGTCTTTACGGCAATAGATATTACGAAAGATTTGGCCCTTTTTGACATAAAACAAATTAAATTGTCTAAAGAAACAAGTCGAGTGTATTATCGTTTGCGTAAAGGAAAGTACAGAGCAATTTTTTATGTTGATGATTATGACATAAGGGTTGTAGCCCTGGATAAACGGGAGGATGTGTACCGAAAATGGCAGTAATATCATTAAGGCTTAATCAAACTGAGGAAAAAATGGTTAATTATCTTTCAGAATATTATGAGCAGGACAAATCTTCATTAATCAAATATTCACTTAAAGAATTGTATGAGGATATAATAGACAGGCAGATCATACAAGAGTACGAAACAAAAGAGAAGAAAGGAAAAATAAAATTTGTTAAATCAGATGAAATAATAAAAATGATGACGAATCAGAAAAGCGGCACATAACCAAGACTACCGCCATGCACTGACCGAATGGAGGTACTGGATTACCCGCAAGCCGTCGGCGGCGCTGGAGATCGGTGCCGGGATTTTATTCATCCGGCGTTCCTGGGCGCATAAAAGTGCATCGGCAGCCATATTGCTGAAATAGCCGGTTTTTTCCGTAAAGCCTTCCTGACATTTTTTAAGGGACTTAAAGCCTTCCGCATAAGGGCTTTCTCTGCTTTCCCATAGTTCAAAGATCCCGTTTCCGATTTTAAGTTTTCCCCGTTCGCAGGATAACTCCAGTTCAAAGACCAGATGATCCCTTTCGGCGCCAAGTTCCAAAAGAAAAGGAATAGTGCCGGCGGTTTTTGCGGAATTTTGTAAATCCCCCAAAAGATAAACGGTTCCGCTTTGTTTTTTTAATTTACTTTTCTCTATGGTTTTTCGGTGTTTCAGAACGAAACCGGTCAGGAACATGGCAGCGTCCGCCAGGTGAGTACCGTCGTGCCAGAGCTGATCGACAAGCCGCCGGTTTTTTCCCATATACAAGGTTCCCTTTACACCAATTAAAGGGCCAAGTTTTTCCTCTTCGGCAAGTATTTTCCGGGCCAATGCATAGTCAGCGCAATAACGCCGTTCATGATTGGTTATAACGGTAATTTTACCCGATTCATGAAGTGCAGCTATTTTTCTTGCTTCCGTAAGCGTATCTGCCAGAGGCTTTTCGCAAACGATTACCGAAACCCCATAATGTTCTGCCATGGAACAGTAGTACCAATGTGAATCAGGATGGGTGGCAATGTGAAGAATTTCCGGGCGTTCTTTTTCCAGCAGAGTTCCAGCATTGGCATAAACAGGAACCTTCCATTTTTCTTTAAAGAGCGTCCGTCTGTCGTCCTGAATATCCGCACCGGCGCAGAGCTCCAAGTCAGGGTTTCCTGCAATAGCGCCTGCATGGGTACAGGGCTTTTCCCGCTTCTGATCATTTTCCAGAAGACTGCCAATACGGCCCAGGCCAATAATGGCGGCTTTAATGGCCATTTATTCTTCTATTATGTATTGGTTCTTTTCATCTCCCGGCGGGAAAAGGTACAAATCCGGCAATTTGTATGTTCTCGACAGAGAAATACTTGGAGCAGCCAGTTCACTTAGAACGTTAATAGATGCCACATGATTCAATTCCGCAAAATCGGGGGCGGCAATTTTAACGGTAAATTCAAAAACCTTACGGATATCTATTTTTTCCGCCGGAACAGGTTTGGGCCAAAAGGTAAAGGTTCCTCCCGTATTGGGGATCAGGTTATATGGATTTTGCCAGTTATTGTCTTTCATTTCTGCCAATGCTCCGTTCTGAAGCAGTTCTACGGTAATCCCTGTGATTGGAGAAAAATTAAGTCCATTGTATACCTGACCCATAATCGGGGGTATATTAAAAGCCGGAGCAATGGCAGGGGGATCTTTGAATCCATCCTTGTGATCAAAATAAGGACGTTGGTTATGGCTTACCCGTTTAAGCGCTTCATAAGCCAGGGAAGTCAAGTCCACACGGTGTTGATGATTAATTCCCTGATTAACCCTTGCCAGACCCCGATGTGAAACGACATAGTGAGGCGTAGTCCGGTTTAGTACGTAGCAAGCTGCATCTTGTCTGCATTGGTTACAGGTACATATAGCGCCTTTCTTTTCTTCCGCTTCCAGAGAATCGCAGATTGCATTAATTTCCGAAATAACCAGTTCTTCTGTGGTATTGTGAATATCCATGACAGCTCCTGATTTATTATACCTCATATTTATAATTCTGTAAGATGTTTTGCGGAATTTCGAAGCTTTTTTCGCTGAAAATACGTATTTTCCGCAGAGATTGAACAAAAGCTTCTACGGTATTTTTTTTAAAAGCACTGGAACTCTCTCCGAATGTACAATTTTCATCCTTAACAAAGAGGTCTGTCTCAAAGGAAACAGGTTCGGGGACATCAATAATGATCGAATCAGCATTAATTTTGCCCGAAGTTATCCGGTTGATTTCTTCAGTAAGCCTTGTTTCCTGATCTTTCCGGTTTTTAATGGGAAGTAAAGCAGCATGTTTTTGTTTGTCAAAGAAAAATGAAACTATTTCGGTATAAAGCCTACCTTCCCGTACTTTTTCTGCCAGGACAAAATCCGGAAAATCCCTTTGTTTGGCGGCCATAAGGGAAAAAAGACCTTGATCATCCAGGTTGTAAAGTTCCTCTGCAACAATAATCCGCTGTTCCAATGCTGCCAGCAAGGCTTTTTTGATCATTACAGTTGCGGATCTGACCTGCCGGTGCCAATAAACGGTTCTGTACATCAGATACTTGGAAAAAAGTATGGATTCTACACTGGGAATACCCCTTGAGTCGATGGTTACTCCCCGCTCCCTGTTAGGGTAGAGCCGTGAAAAAATAAAATCTACATCCTGGGCGCCGTATGGAACTCCGCAATACCGGGCATCCCGGTTCAGGTAATCCAGCTTGTCCGGGTCCAGTACCCCGGAAAGAAGCTGCCTGTAAAATTCCAGTTCCGTATTGCCCTTCGCATTTTCTTTGCTTTTATCAACAATGGCGGCGGTCAGTTCCGGATCGGCTCCGGCTTTGCCGATCAGGTTTTTTATCGGTTCCGAGAGAATAATTCCCGCACTGAGTTTTTCATGATCATCCAAATCCAGTTCTTTTAACGAATGGGTATAGGGAAAATGACCAATATCGTGCAGCAGGGCAGCGCTGAGAAACGAAAGTACCCCTGTAGGACTAAGCCATGAAGCGCCTTTTTCGCACAGACTGATAAGGAGCCGTCTGGCCAAATGGTATACACCTATGGAATGACTTGCTCTTGTATGTGTTGCGCCGGGATAAACATAGCAGGCCGGACCAAGCTGATAGATCCTGTGCAGGCGCGTAAAAGGCGCCGATTCGGTAAGTGATGCCAAACCCGGGGTAAGATAGATATGTCCCCATAGAGGATCCCTGACAGGAATGGTAAAATTGCGCTGTAAAGCCGAAAAAACCATGTCCTCCATGCACATACCTCCTTCCTGTAAATTTAAGGCAGCTATTCCTAAAACTGAAGTTTTGTAACAGCCTCAGTAGTATAAAAAAATGATGTTGCCCTTTCAAGGTATGATTGTTACAATATAATTATGAGTATAGGACAAAAAATCTTTTGTATCGGCATTGTAATCCTTTTTTGCTTCCTTTTTATTGCTCAAACCGCCGGGCCAAATAACACTTTTAGTCCTGCGGAACTTCTTCGTCCTCGATACGGAGAATCCCCTCATTTTCCCAAAGATTATGTGATTGGTACTTTGGGCCGCTGTGATGCCACGGAAGAATCTTACCGTTATGCCCGGCTTCTTGTTGCCGGTTTGGCCGGCAGAAACGATACAACAGAAGAAGGACTGAACTTAAGCTCAATTAAATTTCCCGAACAAAAAAGGCTTTCTGTCCGGCAAAATATTGCCGATCTTGGAATAAGAAGCTGGAGAGTTGGCGGCGGCAGGGTCGAACCGGACGGCAGTGTTTCATTTTTAATTCGTTTTCTTGGCAGAGAAAAAAGCGTTACCGGTGAGCTTTATTTACGGAAGGAAGAACAGGATCCTGAAAAAGGTTTTTTATGGCATGTGGACGATATACTACTGGAAAACCCGCGGCAGCTTTCCGAAGGAAAATTCAGTCCGGCCGGGGCTGATATGACAGTCTATGAGCGGTTTTTTTAGGATGAGAAAAATTGGCAACACCGATTAAGCGTATAGAAAAGGATTTTTTACTCAAAACGCTTTACGATGAACAGATCCCGGTAATGTACATTGCAGGCAGAACAGAATACATCTTTCGTTTAATACAACCCGTAAAAAGTGATATGACCTTCAAATCCGACCGTCCTATTGCCGGGCTTAAACCGCGTAATAAAATAGACCTGATGTTTGACTATAAAAGCCAGGTGATAATTTTTACCATTGAAGTAAGCTCTGTTAAAGACGATATTGTTACTGCCCTGACGCCGGAATACCTGTTTAAAAACCTGGATCGCAGTTATTCCCGTGTCAGTAATCCCGAAGACTTAAAGGTTCAGTTTACTTTCCAGGGAGACCGTTATTCGCTGCATTACCCAAAAGTCCAGGAATATGAAACCGGAAAGATTGGCGAATGGATGAACGATGTCGATCCTAAAAATCTCCAGGGTTTAATTGATCAGATGGCTTCCTGGATCCGTGGTTGCGCCTCCGGTTATAAAATGGTTATTTTTAAGGAAGTAAAGCCTGCGACTACCGAAGAAAGAATTTTGGCTGAAACCGGAAAAAGTCTCTATCTTCCTTCCACACTGGCAAATTTTCCTCAATCCGATCCTTATCCCAAAAAAAGGCTTATTACCGAAGAAATATTCCGCCGCTATCTGGAAACTACCGGCGTTGATCCGCTATATCTGGATAGTGCAGTCAGCCGTTTTGTTAAACAAAAATTTGATGCCGGTTTTTTTTCCGACGCCTGGATTCCGGTTTTATTTCAGGAGTATGTAATAGGGTATATCCATGTATGGATAAATCAGGAAGGAAAACTTCCTTTTGATTATAATATGGTTGAAACAATGTATCAGTTTGCAAAAGTTTTGGCCTATTCCCTGAAAATAAACGGCTATTTTAATTCTGGGCGTATCAAAAATGAGCCTTTTGAAGGAAAAATAGTAGACATTAGTGCTTCGGGCCTGCTCTTTGCCTACCCCCATTCAGGCCTATCCAGCGCTTTGTTGCCCGATAGTGAACTGGCATTCCGCCTGATTGTACCCCGCAGGAGTATCCGTGCTACTGCAAAAATAGTAAGACGCTACAAAGACAATGCCATGGGTTATTTTGGCTGCCGGTTCCTCGACATGGCGCCGGAAGACATGCGTTTTCTTTTTGAATATCTTTACGGCAAACCTTTTACCGATACCGATGCATCGTTTATAGCCGGTCAAGTATAGGTTGCCAGGCTCAGCGGTAGATTGTATAAACCTGTCTAAGCCTTGCAAGGTTTTTACCACTCTTTGGGCTGACCGTTGGGAGGAATAATAGTAAACGTTTCTCCAGAGGGTTCAATGACAAAAAAGCCTTGTTTTAAGACATACTTCTTTACGTTTTCTGACATTACTACACCTGCAACCGCACCTAAAAATGTTCGCTTGTCCCCGTGAAGATCGGCATATTTACGCATTTTTCCAAGACGTTCAATATGTTCCTGCACATCTTCGGTAGAAGGTTTGGTTTTTACTTCAACAAGCATAGCCTTGTCGCCGTTTTCCAGCTTAACGTCAATTTCAAGGAAAATATCATTATCAAAATCGGCAACATCGGAATCCATATTGACCGAGGGAAAATTAAGCCCCAACTCCATGAATTTTTGACGCAGATTGGGAGCAACCATATATTCGATAACTTCACCCATACGTTTGCCGAGTTTTCCTACCACCTTATCCGTTTTTTCCTGTTGTTCGGCAATTTTCTCTTGTCGTTGAGTAATCCTATCCAATGTCGCCCATACCGTCTCAAAAGTGGTGGTATTTGCTGTTTGTATGTCTGCCATAAGTAACCTCTATAATACCGCTATTATGCTATCATAAAACGCCCAAATAAGCCATGGAAAGATAGATATGTTCAGTACTGTTATAAATTACTATGTGCTTAAAAAAAAATGGACGTTTATTTTTAGCACTTTAACGGTACTAAGGAAACGCCAGTAATAAAAAAAATATGCCATAGAATTTGATACTTAGCAAGTAAGATTTTACCTAAAAGTACATAAATTCCAGTAAAAATGCCCAAATATTGCCTCTTGGCTCTCATTTATACAGTAAACAAGTTTGCATTGCAAAACGAGTAATTAAAACGTCGGTTTAATTCTACCACTTTGTTGTTAGGAATAAACATGAAAAAGACCATCAAAGAAACACTATTGGCAGTTTTAAGCACAGCAGACAATAATACCAATCTTCTAAATAACCGTTTCAATACTTTAAAAATGCATTGTTCTTATTATTCTCGGCTAATAGGCGAATTGCGAACCAATAGTTCGCTATGCCTTTTAGTACCTCGTTGGGGTACATTCCGCCATTAATGGCGGGTAATTCTTTGGACTAAATGTCCACGTGATTACCCGCCTGATTGGACAAGGCAGGGTATCACAAAAAGGGGTGTTTTGTATGAAAAACACAATTAAGTTTTTCGGAATTGTTGCCCTTGTGGCAATAATCGGGTTTTCTTTTACAGCTTGTGATAACGGCAGTAGCGACGGAATTGATAAAAGTGGTACATTCTCTGCGACCATTTTCAAACTTACTACCACCGATTATAATTCTGTTTTTGGAACAACACCAATGGGATTTCATTTGCTTACTGGTACTAAAACGGAATTAATTACCAACGTTGGAACTGCAGGTACTAAATCCAGTCATGATGAATTAGCAAGTGGTACTGGTCTTAATTGGGATCAAGTTGAAGGCACTGTTCAAGCTAAATTAGTTGAAACAGGTATTATAACTACTGAACATAAAACTATGTTGATGAACGCAGTTGGTATTAATGGCTATGGTATAGGCGTTGTACCTCTTGATGGTGGTTATATTGGAGTTGCCGCTGCATATAGAGAGTAATTATGGACACAAGGCAACGTACTAGTGCCTGTCATCGAATTCGTGTAGTGTTGGCGGCTTAGCAGTTTTCGAAGTACATGCATTAGCAATCTGATACCGTTATTGTATATAGCAGATGCTCGCTTAGGATCCGTTATTCGCAGTGAAGGATCGTATGCGCGGTTCCCCTCTTGATGCCGTTTCTCTGTGTATTGTTGTGGTTGGCCCATGGCCTGGATACACATTAATATCTCCATCCATGGCAAACAGGCGCTGTAAGCTTTGTAAAAGTAATTGTTCGTCGCCTCCGGGAAGATCGGTTCTTCCTACACCGGCCCTGAAAAGAGTGTCGCCGCTGAATAGTTGTTTTTCTTCTTCATTGTAAAGAGCGACGGAGCCGGGGCTGTGTCCGGGCAGGTGCATTACATGGAAAGGCCCCAGTGTTTCGCCTTCGTTTAAAAGGATCGAAGCTTCGGGCATGGGTTTCCACAATGATTCCACATAGGAAGAATAGCCGACTGCGTTAAAGTCTCTTCGATGGTTTTCCAGCGACTGCGGTCCGATTTTATCGGCTTCTGAGGGATGAATGGCAATGCCGGCGCCGGGAAATTTTGCTGCAAGAAAAGGCAGGGCGGCAATATGATCAAAATGGGCATGAGTTATGACAAAATAACGCGGATTAAGCTGTAACTTTTCCAGACGCTCAAGGATCAATGCATCGTCCCCTCCGGGATCAATAACAATGCAATCTCCGCCGGCCAATGTGGTAATCCAGCAATTGGTTTGCAGTTCACGTACTATTAGTTGGTTAACCATTAATTTCTGTCTTCCCGGGAAGATTCTTCGTTATGATCTTCTTCCTTTCCTCTGCGGGCAAAATTTACCGTTAAGGTTCTGCCGCGGAAATGCTGGCCGTTTAATGCTTCAATAACCGTATCTGCAGTTGCAGTACGTACCTGGACAAAGGAATAATTGTCCAGAACACGTATCATGCCTATATCGTCTCTGGCAAGTTTAGCCCTGGAAATTATAAGTGCGAGGATTTCCCTTGGGAATACTTTGCGGTTTCGTCCTATGCTGACAAAAAGCTGAACCGATTCTTCTTCGCTTAAAATCCTCGGAGAATCGGAACGGGAATCTTCTGTTTGAAAACCGGTATTTGTTTTTTTTGCCCGTTCTCCCCTGAACAGACCTCTGTTTTTCCTTTCGCGGCTGGTTCCGCGGAATGAATTGTCGATTGATTTTTCCATAATGGAACCTTCCGAGAGAAGCAGAAGATATGCGGCCATATAGGAACGGTGAAAAAAAGAAACCTCCTGCCTGAAAATGGAACGGCACCGGTTTAATATAACCGGATCCACTTTGCTTTGAATTTCATCCAAAAGGATTCGTATGCGGTTTCTTATGCTTTCTTCATTCATTTTTCCATTAAACCATGATGGCACGGTTTACTCAAGCCGGTTTGATACATATAATTGTAATAATGAATAAAGCGGATAAACGGCGTTTTCCTCTGGAAGGATTACTTAATACAAGGGAATTGGGAGGATATCCGGTAATTGCGGAAGGAATACAAAAAACCGTTAAGAAAGGGTTAATTTTTCGTTCAGGTTCGCCGGAAAATATTACGGAAGCCGATCAGCAATTCCTGAACAGTCTGAAAATCCGGACTGCGGTTGATTTCCGTTCGGAAGGAGAAAAATCATCGTCTTTTAATTTTCCCTCTCTGGATAAAAAGGTGGATCTTCCCATTGATGCTGGAAATCTGATGGGAGCGCTTTTTGATACCGGAGAATGGCTTTATAACAACAGTGCAGAAAAAGCAGAAGCGGAAATGATGAAACTTTATTCGCTGCTGCCCGTGGAAGCAATTCCTCGCTACAGGGTGCTTTTTTCTCTGCTTGCCGATTCTGCTTCCTTGCCGATTATCTTTTACTGTTCTGCCGGAAAGGACAGAACGGGCATGGCATCGGCGCTGATTCTCCATGCACTTGGAGCAGACAGGGAAACGATAATGGAAGATTATTTTTACTCAAAGGAAAATTTACGTCCCTATTGGGAACGTTACACGAATACTCAATCGTACTTAATACCCTACTTTACGGTTTCGGAAAAATATCTTTTAACAGCTTTCCGGTCAATGGAAAAGTACGGCGGTATAGATCGGTATCTTGCAAATGAGCTTGGGGCGGATATTAAACGTTTACGAGAGCTGTACATCGAGTAATATACCGGTGCTGCCGCAATGTGCTTTTCTGTATTATCAGGCGATATATTAAACACTTAATCCATTTACAAGCAGTTCAACCGCTTTTTTAAGATCTTCTGTGGATTCCCGCTTTAAGACGGTTAGACGGAATATGGCCGCTTCAAGAAGACTGTAAAGCAGATCATTTGTTGATCCAACATCGATCTTTTTTAACTGACCGCTTTTAATGCCTTCTATAAGTATTGCGGACATAATGTGCCGTAATCGTATTGTTCTCCGGCGTACCAAAATCTGGGGTTTTGATGCACGTTTGCCGGCCGGTAAAACTTCGGTTTTTGCTTTGCCTGCTTTATCACTTTTGGATAAAAGGTAATTTAATACAACCGAAAGAAGAAGCTGGTTTTCTTCCATTCGGGAAAGAATAAGAAGCATTGTTTTTTTTATTTTTATTGGAGTGGGAAGAGAGGTATTTTCTTTTACTCCCAGAATATCCTGTTCCACTTCCGCCATAAACTGTTTAATGCTGAAATTGAAAATTTCCTGCTTGTTGCGGAAGTACAGGTACAGGGTGGTTCTGGTTATTTTACAGCGGTCTGCAATTTTCTGGTAGGTGGCATCCTCGTAGCCTTCTTCCATAAATACATCAAGCGCTTTCCTGAGTATTTGTCTGCGGCGTTTGTCATGTTCAATAACTATCGACATATTCTTGTTCTATAATTTATCGTATTGATAAAGCCATGTGTCAATGGCTCCGCTCTTTATTTCCCGGCAGTTATCCGCTTTTCTTCCAAAATAAGACTCAAATCCTTTGTGATTGCAAATAAGGGCAAGTTTCCATCCGGGAAATGTTTTGCAAAGCTCTGCCATTTCGGCATAACGGGTCTGTGCTTCTTCTATTTCTCCAATCCGTATTCCATAGGGCGGGTTAGTGATAATAAAGCCCGGTATAGATGATACGGCGTTTGTATTTGCCCGGGGGCCGGACGCCTTCATTGGAAGGCATTTTATTTCCACGCATGGTTCCGCAGGAATTTTGGCTTTATTTCCGGCAATAGCCCTGGCACGCTTTAAATTTGCTCTTGCCAGTGATAGTACTTTTTCGTCGGCATCGCTTCCCATAATATTGATAGGCCGTGAATAATCAATTTTTTCTGTTAATTCTTTGTGTATGGTTTCTTCGGCGGTTTTATCGGCAATTGCCAAATCGGAAATGGCAAAACTCCGCCCAAGTCCGGGTGCCTGATCCCAGGCATAAAGGGCTGCTTCGATAATTATGGTACCGGAACCGCAGAAGGGATCGTAGAACGGGAATTTCCGCCGCCAGCCGGAAAGAAGAATAATTGCCGCTGCAGTAGTTTCCCTTAATGGAGCCGTTCCTCCGGCCGGACGATAACCCCGTTTAAAAAGAGGTTCCCCGGAAAGATCCAGCAAAACCGAAGCTTTGTCTTTTTCCATAAAAACCCGCAGCTCTGCCTGCTTAACATTGTCCTGTACATCGGGCAGGCGGCGGATGCCATAATGATTACACAATCTTTGAGCCGCAGCCTTGTGAACGATTGCCTGTATTGATGTTTCGGCTTTTAGCCGGGAAGCGCTGCTTCTTACTTTACCTACTTTTAGTCCCATCCCGCGTGGGATAAGGTCTTCAAACGGGATTTGATTGGTTGCATTAAAAAGGGAGTCAAAATCATTTGCGGGAAAATTCCCCGCTTCCAATAACAAACGGTCTGCTGCACGCAGGGAAAACAGGGCGCGGTAGAGTCCGTCAAGTTTGGTTTTAAACCGTACTCTGCCGAAACTGCTTTCTAAAATGGTATATGCAGAGAGTTTTTTTAGTTCATTGGAAATAACTTTTTCCGCACCTATTGCACAAAAAGCAACAGCTGTATATTCTTCCATGGCCTGAGTTTAGGTATTGGAGCGCCAGGAAAGATAATCTACATACCGTTCAAAATCCTTTTTTCCCGGAGATTTTTTTACAAAAAAACCTATATTGCATGAATCGCTGCCGGAATGGATCCATTTACATTCGGCCAACAAATCAAAACTGTCTATTTTTGCAGTATCTTCCGGAAAAATTGTAACGGAATATTCGGAGTTTTCAAGAATATCCACATGCATTGTACATTCAATACGGCATCCTGTTACGGAAATATCCTTTAAAAGGGCTTCTCCGGTAAATGCTTTGGGAATCTGCACTTTTGCGATGGAAGGATATCTGCGATTTTTTCGTTTTTCTGTAAAATTAACCATTCAGTAATTCCCGTGCTTTTTCTGCAAGTTTTTCCGCTGTAAGGCCAAATCGTTTTACCAGGTAATCCTGTGATCCCACTTCTCCGAATTCATCCCGTATACCAATGCGCCCGAACTTACACTTAAAACCATTTTCTGCAAGGATCGATGCCACAGTGCTTCCGAATCCTCCGTCAAGTTGTGCATTTTCTGCGGTAACAACAGCTTTTACCTTTCCGGCCAGATCCAGGATTGTTTCTTTATCCAGAGGCTTTACAGAAAGAACATCCATTACTCCTGCATCAATTCCTTCGGCAGCCAGAGTTTCTCTGGCTTTAAGCGCTTCGCTTAAAAGAAGGTTTCCCAGACAGATAAAGCAAACATCTTTTCCTTCTTTAATAACCTTTGATTTGCCGATTTTAAAACTTTCATTTTCGTTATAGATAACCGGTACGGGTTTGCGGGGAAAGCGGAAATATACACAACCATATAATTCTGCCGCTTCTTTTACCAATGCAGCGCAACTATAGTAGTCCGAAGGTTCCAGAATGGTCAGGTGCGGAATTACCTGCATCAGGGCAATGTCTTCAAATGGCATATGGGTGCCCCCGTTCATTGCTGCTGTTACGCCGGGATCGGTACCGATGAGTTTTACATTAAGGCGGGCATAGTTGGCCGAAATAAAAAATTGATCATGAACCCGCCGGGAAGAAAAGCAGCCAAAGCTGGCGGCAAAAGGAATTTTTCCGACAGCAGAAAGTCCCGCTGCAACACCGATCATGTTGGCCTCGGCGATTCCCGCATTAATAAACTGACCGGGATAGGTATTTTTAAAATTTCCCGTATTGGTACAACTCATTAAATCCGCTTCCAAAACCACTATATTTTTGTTTTTTTCAGCCAGAGCGGTAATGGTATCCACATAACCGGCGCGTATTTCTTTTTGTTCCATATGTTAACTCCCTATTCGCCGTTTAAAGCGGCTATGGCTTCTTTTGCCTTGTCCATGTTAAAAGCCATGCTGTGGTTCTTTTCTATACCCTCAGCAAAATTACAGCCCTTACCTTTGATCGTATTCATTATAATCATGGATGGTTTTTCCTTTTCGGCGGCGGCGGCATCAATGGCATTATCCAGCGCTTCGAGGTCGTGTCCGTCTACTTCCTGGGTAAACCAGCCAAAAGCCTTCCATTTGGCGGCAAGATCACCCAAATCCATAATATCCTTTACATAGCCGTCCAATTGCTGTTTGTTATAATCGGTAAAGGCTGTGATGTTGGAAACTCCCTTTGCGGCGGCAAACATTGCCGCTTCCCAAATTTGACCTTCATCAGATTCACCGTCCCCGACGATGGCATATACCCGGTTGGGTTTGCTGTCCATTTTCAGCCCCAGGGCCATACCCACAGCTGCGGAAAAACCCTGTCCAAGGGAACCGGCTGTCATATCAATACCCGGAGTAAGGACGCGGTCGCAGTGGCTGGGCAGTTTTGTTCCCCCCTGATTAAGGGTTTTCAGCCAATCCACAGGAAAAAACCCCCTGGAAGCCAAGGTTGCATAAACCACCGGCCCGGCATGACCTTTGGAAACCACAAGGTAATCCCTGCCTTCCCATTTGGGATTTGACGGATCGACCTTCATTTTGTGGTAATACAACAGGGTCAAAACATCCGCTATGGACATAGATCCCCCAATATGGCCCGAGCCCAGATTGCCAATTTCTTCTATGGTAAGCTTTCTAATCTCTTTGGCCTTGGCTTTCAGGGTATCCAAAACAGTCTTTTCCATAAAACCTTCTCCAATTAAAATCTTTGCTATTAATTCATTGTTTCTTAAATATGGTTAATTTACAAGGGCGTTCTTTATTTTCCTTAATATTGTTTAATTTAGTACAAGCAAAAACTCGTATATTGCCCTTTAGATGGTATTAACGGAGTTGTTTTTTAAACATTTGTATAGCATATTTATTGAGGGGGATTAACTATTTTCAAAACTCTGTTAGTTTTGAAAATAGTTTTGGAAAAACCGGTAAAAACCGTTTTTCCTGTAAATCTAAGGAAGTTTTTTCAAAAACTGAAGTTTTGAAAAAACTTAGGGATTACATATGGGTAAATCAAAAACCCGAAAACCACGCAAAGGGCTCACTTTTGAAGATGTCTGGGCAGCATTAATGGAAACCCGGAAACATCAAGAAGAAACAGCCCGGCAAATGAGGGAAACGGACAGAGAAGTCAAGGAAACAGCCCGGCAAATGAAAGAAACAGACAGAATAATTAAGGAAACAAACAGGAAATTCGGGGAGTTTAGCAACCGGTTCGGCGAAATTGTAGAATACCAGGTACTCCCAAGAATTGAAGAAAAATTCAATGAACTGGGGTTTACTTTTGGCAGGACATGCAATGGTATTTCCATAAAAGATGAACAGGATGAATATAAGGTAGCAGACATTGATATCTTCCTTGAAAACGGCGTTTGCGCCATAGCAATAGAAGTAAAAGTTAAAACACTGCAAAAAGATGTTGACCGTCATAAACAAAGGATGGCAGTTCTTCGGCGTTCGGCTGACAAGAACAACGATAAACGGGTGTTTTATGGAGCAATGGCTGGCTCTATTATGACTGACGAAGTAAAAGCCTATGCCCAAAAAGCTGGTTTTTATACGATAGTTCCAAACGGCGAAACGGTAAAAATTGATGTGCCGAAGGGTTTTATCCCCCGGGATTGGTAGAAACCCCTTATTAATTAACATCTCTGAGTCTGCACGCCTCTGGGTAAGGAAAAAACGGCTTTTTGGCCGATTTTTCCTATGATTCTAAGGTAACTGTTCCAAAAACTGAAGTTTTGGAACAGCCTCAGATAATTTTGAAAAAAAACGATTTTTTTCCCCAGAGGGCTTGACCTTTTTTTATTAAATTGATATTTTTGCTTTCAGAATGCAGGAAAAGAGCCTAGGAGTTTGTCGGGCTTAGCCCTTTTATATGGAAAAAAATGCGAAAAAACACAGTTTTTGAGCATTTTATACCTTGCAAACTCCCAAAGGAGCCCATAAATTGTATAATTTCGCGGTTACTTACCGCAAAATTATACAAGTCCGACAGGCTCCTAGCGACCGGCTTTTTTCTGTACCAGAAGCTGCTTTTTCAAAAGCTAAAGTTTTGAAAAGGTCTTTTTTGGAATCTCAAAAAACCGTACAGGGGATTTATGTCCCAGGGCGGTTTATTGTTGTCAGAGCTGTTTTCAAAACCCAATTGTTTTGGAAAAGCCGGATTTAGGAGTTTGTAGAGTGCCTACAATCAATCAGTTGGTTCGTTTTGGAAGAAAACAGGTTACTTCCAAGACCAAATCCCCGGCATTGCATTCCTGTCCCCAAAAACGGGGGGTTTGTACCCGGGTTATGACAGTAACCCCCAAAAAGCCCAATTCGGCGCTCCGTAAAGTTGCCCGTGTCAGGCTTTCCCATGGAACGGAGGTTACCGCCTATATTCCCGGTATTGGTCATAACCTTCAGGAACACTCTGTGGTATTGGTCAGGGGCGGACGCGTTAAGGACCTTCCCGGTGTGCGGTACCACATTATCCGGGGCGCCAAGGATACACTGGGTGTAACAGATCGCAAGCGGGGCCGATCAAAATACGGCGCCAAGCGCCCAAAAGCATAATCGAGAGAGTATGGGTAGGAAGAAGAAAACAGTCGATCGGGGAATTTTACCGGATCCCAAATACAACAGCGTGGTAGTTTCCAAATTCGTAAACCGGATGATGTGGGAAGGAAAGCGCTCGGTAGCCCTCCGTATTGTACACAATGCCCTTTTGGGGCTTCAGACTAAAGTTAGTGACAAGGGACCCCTTGAGGTGTTTCTTAAAGCTATAGACAATGTTAAGCCCGTTGTCGAGGTAAAATCACGGCGTGTCGGCGGGGCAACGTACCAGGTTCCCGTAGAAATTCGTGAAACCCGGCGGGAAGCTCTTGGAATGCGGTGGATTATCAATGCCGCCCGCTCACGTTCAGGGCATGGAATGGGCGAAAGGCTTACTGCGGAACTGCTGGATGCATATAACAGCACCGGTACTGCCTTTAAGAAGAAAGAGGATACGCATAAAATGGCCGAAGCCAACAAGGCTTTTGCCCATTATCGGTGGTAACACTTCGGCCAAAGGCTGAAGTGCGGAGTTTTCGTAGAAAACTCCATACATAAATTAGGTATATAAGACGCTTTGGCGTTTTCATATTCCAAACCGATCATCAGTTTTGATGAGATAGGTGGAGGCGCAGTTAACACTGCCGGCAGTAAGACTGCGGCAGTAATCAAAATCTGCTGACTTTCCCTTCATTGGAATTGTCTCGTCGGAAAGTTTGGGAAAAACCTGCCGAAATGCCGGTTTTTTCTCTGAATCTAAGGTTTCATGAAACTATGTTTCATGTTCGATTTGGTTGCGCGGTCAGGTATCCGCACAAAATATATGTTTAGGAGGAAGAAGTAATGGCAAAGGATAAGTTCAACCGAACAAAGATCCACATGAACGTGGGAACCATTGGACATGTTGACCACGGCAAGACGACCCTTTCCGCCGCCATCACCGGGTACTGCGGAAAGCATTACGGCGACAAGATCATGAAGTTTGATGATATTGATAACGCTCCGGAGGAAAAAGCCCGGGGTATTACTATCAATACCCGGCACCTGGAATATCAGTCGGATAAACGTCACTATGCACATATCGACTGTCCCGGACACGCCGACTATATCAAGAACATGATCACAGGTGCTGCTCAAATGGACGGTGCAATACTTGTAGTCTCGGCGCCCGATTCGGTTATGCCCCAGACCCGTGAGCATATCATTCTTGCCCGCCAGGTCGGTGTTCCCAATATCATCGTCTTCCTCAACAAAGTAGACCTTGTAGACGATCCCGATCTTCTTGAAATCGTTGAAGAAGAAATTAAGGACGTACTTACCGCCAACGGTTTTCCCGGCAACGAAATTCCGATCATCAAGGGTTCCGCGTTTAAAGCTATGGAAGATATTACCAACAAGGGTGAAGAAACTGAAAATACTGTCTGTGTAAAGGAACTGCTTGACGCAATGGACAGCTATTTCCCCGATCCTGTCCGGGATGAAGAAAAGCCCTTTATTATGCCAATTGAGGACGTATTTACCATTCAGGGCCGCGGTACTGTAGTAACCGGCAAGGTTGAACGCGGTGTCCTTAAGCTTAACGAAGAAATTGAAATAGTCGGTATACGGCCCACAAAGAAAACTGTTGTTACCGGTATAGAAATGTTTAACAAGCTGCTGGATCAGGCGCAGGCCGGAGATAACGTCGGTACCCTGCTCCGCGGTATTGAAAAGAAAGAAGTTGAGCGCGGGCAGGTCCTGGCAAAACCCGGTTCTATTACCCCTCACTTTAAATTTAAAGGTCAGATTTATTGTTTGTCCAAAGAAGAAGGCGGACGGCATAGTCCGTTCTTTAACGGTTACCGGCCTCAGTTCTATTTCAGAACCACCGATATTACCGGAACGGTAAAACTGCCTGAGGGCAAGGAAATGGTCATGCCCGGGGATAATACGGAAATTTTCGGCGAGCTCATTCATCCTATTGCCATGGAGAAAGGGCTTCGTTTTGCCATCCGTGAAGGCGGCAAGACCGTTGCTTCCGGCCAGGTAACAG
>WRIB01000011.1 GCA_009782955.1 Treponema sp.
GCCGGTAACGGTAACAATAGCGCAAACAGAAAAGATTTTAACCACAGACACAAAATTTTCACAACTGGCATTTTCCATGCTGGTTACACGCATGAAAACGCTCTATGCCAAATACCATACAAAGGAAACCCTGCAAACTTTTGCAGAGGAAATTACCGGGTTTATTGAAAAGTCAAAAGTGCTTATGGCAGCAGACTATGAAACTATCGGACACTTATAAGGAGAAGAAAAGATGTTAATATCTTATGAAAAAGCAGCACAAATGATTGAGGAAGGAAGGATTCTGCATATCGCGGGCACAGAGGCTCTTCTTAAAAAACTTCCTAAAGGGAAATGGATCGGCGGTTCCACCGAGTATTTTATGGCAGAAGAAGGCGGAAAAGTTTCCAGTGATTTATTGTTTGTAACGGATTTTTCTAAAACGAAGTCAGTCTATGAGAGATTTAAAATTCAATCTTATGACAAAAAGAATATTTGCAAAGTGTCAGCTGACGCTTATGAAAACGGTTTTTCAATCCTTATTGTTCCTTTTGATAGTACGGTTCATAAGGAATACGCGCATAACGCATCAGGGTATGAAAATATGTTTTTACGCCACATTGTCGGTTGGATCGCCGGACTTAACCTTGAGAAAGAAGGACAAACGCCTATTGCGGTTAACGGGTTTACCGGGGAAGTATTTTCTGACAAAGCGGTTGCGCTTCATTTGCAAACCAAAGAAGACAAGACCATATCCGTCAACATAATCAATATTTTTGAACAAGACACTTCATCCCCTGTAATAGAATTTTCCGAAGAAGGGTTTCATGTTAAAAAATGCCTCGTAAACGGAAAAGAGGTTGTTTTTGCCGACTATATAGCTAAAAATAAAATAGATACAAAACTCCCGATTGTCGGTGATTATTCAGGAAGCGGCGTCAACATTTCATTCAAGTCAATTGAGAATGACATTGTTAATTTTTACGCGCCTGTATTTCAGGGAATAAAGTACAGAATCGCCAAACCCGTATCTGACTATGTGGAGTTGTTTAATAAGCATATATTGGAACATTCCGATGATTCATCTGCGTTTTCCTGTAACTGTATTTTAAATTTCCTCTATGGCGATCTTGAGCATAAAAAAATTGAATCGTTTGCCGGACCAATTACATTCGGCGAGATTGCCTATCAGCTTGTGAACCAAACCCTGGTGTATGTGACTGTTATGTGATAGAGAGAAAATATATTGTTAATGAGGCTCCCCGAGGCAAGCCTCGGGTTATCCTGTATGCCTTTCATTATCTGCCAGGGAGCCTCGTTCGAGAGGAAATTTATTATATCGTCTGGTTTAATACCTAACACTCTCATATTCTGATTCCTTTCAGCCGCTGCAAGCAGCGGGGTATTAAACCAGACTTTCGAATAAAATAATGCATTATATTTAAAAATGGCACAGCACATAACAGTACTGTAAACGTACGCCGCCTATTCGGCGGTTAAGCTCCAAAAAATCCCAGTTGGTGCAAGCGCCTTTGTGGAATTTTTCTCCGCCACAATTTGGACAGGGGTCAATGCTGCGCAACGCCCTATCACCTGCCCCAAACCATCATTTACAGCCAGCACGTTGGGCTAAATTGGTAGAAAAATATTTTATAAAAATTATTAAGTAAGAAATATTAAAAAATGATCAAAAATGTTCATTTTAAAAACGATCTATCCGTATAATATTTTATAATTATTATGGAGGATAAATGTAATGGATAATAAAATTCTAATAAAAACAAAAAAACTTATAATAAGAAATTTTAAGGAAAATGATTATAAAGACCTTTTTGAGTATTTATCGGATAAAGAAACATATAAATATGAACCAGGTGAACCAATAACAATAGAAACAGCAAAAAGTCTCTGTAAAAAAAGATCCAAAAATAATGACTTTTTGGCAGTTCAATTAAAAAATAAAATTATTGGACATATATATTTAGGGCAAATAGAACCAAAGTCAATTAAAACATGGGAAACAGGATTTATCTTCAATAAAAAATATCAAGGTAAAGGATATGCTACAGAAGCATTAAAAGCTGTAATTGAATATGGATTCAAAAAAACTGATATACATAAAATAATAGCACATTGTAACCCTAAAAACATTTCATCATGGAAATTATTGGAAAGAATAAAAATGAAACGAGAAGGAAAATTAAGGGAAAATATATATTTTAATGTAGATAATAAAGGAAATCCATTATGGAATGATACATATGAATATGGAATATTAAAAAAGGACTTATGAAATATAGGAATTAAAAAATAGCGATTTTGGAACAGTAAATCGAAAAAGTAAATGTATAATAAATGACAGAAGAAAGACAATATTTTGTAAGCTAAATAAATATTTACAATATATAAAATATTTCTTTAAAATAATCTTTTTGGAGGATAAATTATGAAATTTACAGGCGTGTTGAGAAAATTTGACTGTTCCAATAATAAGCAGTTTAATGATATTGGAGAATTTTGGGATTTCATGTCAAAAATAATTGATAAAAATAAATTAAAAGGTTTGGGATTTAATTGGGAAAATAATTATTTTGATTATATTATTGGGGACTTAAAAGAAGAAATTGATTTCTCTATGGACTTAATTTTAAATACTTACCCAGACTCAAAAATAGTTACTGTGGATCTACCTGACAATGGTTGGAAAATATATAAAGGAAAGATAAAAGAGATTAAAAACATTTATGAAAAAATATATAGAGACGGACCATTAGATTATGAAATTGAAGAAATTGATGCAAAAGGAAATTTTAAAGTATCAATAATAAGATTAAAAGAAAAACCAGTAATTATAAAAAAAGCAACAAAATCTGCACATAACAGAGATGTAAAAACGTCGCATACAACCGGGACGTTATGTGCTATTTGCTCTAGCTGGGTTGAACAGGTTGCTTTTTTATTGAGCGATAGTTCATCACCCAATGTTGTTGTTAGCCCATCTGCTCAGACACCTCCTCAAGCAACTACGAACCCTCCAGTAACAACGTCTCCGACAGCAACACCCATTACATTTTTAGAGATAGCTCCGTCATATGATAGAAGCGGAGCATCTGTAGGAGATGCTACATTAACAGGCATTCAATATAGGAATGCTTTGGTATTAACAACTACTAGCGGTGGTTATTCTTTGCATAATCTTAATAGGCGGTATGCAAGGTTTAAAGGCAGTATTGGAAGAGTTGACGGAACAAACTCTAGAGATTCAACAATTAGTTTTCACGGAGATGGTAGATTACTACGAACATTTAATTTAAAGGCTAATGATTTACCTACAGATTTTGATTTAGAGGTAGAAGGAATTCGACAATTGAGCATTGAGTTTGGTGGCTCTGGTTCTCAATATAGTTATAATACAAGGTATGCTTTAATCAATACGGTTTTGCTTCCGTAAAATAATATTTTATTGCTAATATATTTGTAATAAATAAAATTTAAAAAAGCAAACAACAAATAACAAACAATTAGCGCTTCGCCGCCTTTCGGTGGCTCGGGTTCCGCGTAGAACGTTAGGCGAAATAACATTTAACTTTATTGAAACTACAAAATAATTAATATTGACATGAACATAAAAATGGTAGGCTAAATCAATGGAGCAATCCCATTTTTTCCATCACTAGAACCGCTGCTGCTGTGCATGCAGTTTCTGTGCGGAGAGCCCGCTTTCCCAGCGAAAGCCGGATAAAGCCTGCGCTTTCCAGCTGCTCCCGTTCCCTGTCACTCCAGCCTCGTTCTGAACCAACTGCCAGAACCGCTTCTGCGTCTTTTAGAAACGGCTTCAGTTCAGAAAAACTACTCTGGGGCCTAACGTTATCCGCTGCCAACAAAACAACATTTGGCGCCATTTTCGGCAGCTTATTCTCAAAATACCTCTCACAGAGACACAGAGGCACGGAGGGTTGGACATAATTTAAGAATTCAGCGTTTCTCTCCGTGTCTTTGCGTCTTTGCGAGAGGTTTATCTGCAACCATTCAGCAAGGCTTGAACACACCGACAATTCGGGAAGCCGTGTATCACGGGCCTGGATTGCTCCTTCGACAAGGGCAGAGCGGGCGCCGCCGTCATCCAGCAGTTTTGTTTCTCTATAACTTTTTTCACCCAACTCCGTTGCTATCAAGTCTACAGCGGTTAAGCCCAGGCTGGCACAGTCTCGCAACAAACGCCGAAGCTGGATTGGTCTGGGGAATCCTACGCCAAGGCGCAAAGGTGTTCTGGCTGGAGGATCGGTATTCAGATTAAGAGCGGCACATAATCCCGCAGCGGTAATTTCGTTTATTACCCCACTTCCGATTTTTCCGTCAAGAACACCGGCATCAAAACTACTGCCAACCGTTTTATGCAGTACTTTGAGCAGATGTACTGCCCGCTCATCTTGACGAGGCAGAAAAACAGCAACTTCTGCACACCCGGCTTTTGCTGCGTATTCTTCAATGCGAAGTTCCGAATCGTTAAAGAGAATCAGGTTCACGTTATTGATCTGTGAATTTACCACAAGGGAAATAAGATGTATAGTAAGACAATGCAAAAGATCTATTCCTTCTTTTTTTTGATTTTTCCTTCTCTGTTCTCTGCAATATTTATTTTGGTAATACTGCTGCTTTTTTCCGGCTGTTATACCCTTAAGCAGGGGACAACCATGCTGGGATATCTGGGTAAAGCTGTACCACTCGAAGAACTGGAAAAAACAAAAGGCGAAGAAAGTGAGGAAGCGAATTTTGTAAAATTGGTTATGGATATTCGCCGTTTTGCCATGGAAGAGCTTGGTTTAAAGGCAAGTAAAAACTATACCCGCTATGTTGAATTAGATCGCAATTACCTGGCGGCGGTTGTTTCCGCTTGTGCCGCAGACTCATTTACCCGCCATGAATGGACTTTTCCCGTAGTAGGAACCGTACCATACAAGGGATTTTTTAATCCAAAAGATGCGCAGAAAGAAGCGGCAAAACTAAAAACCGCAGGACTGGACGTGTGGATTAGGCCGGTAGATGCTTTTAGCACATTGGGCTGGTTCAAAGATCCGCTCTATTCGTACATGAAAAATTATTCCGTTTATCAACTTGCCGACCTTATCATCCATGAACTGTTTCATGCCACTGTTTTTGTTAAAGGCAGGGTAGAGTTTAACGAACAACTGGCCGAATTTGCCGGCACTCACGGCGCCCGGCTTTATATTATTAACCGTTTTGGAATCGATTCACCTGAATACTTATCAATAAGCGATGGAGAGGATGATTACAGGATTTTTCGGGAATTCCTTTTTGAACTGGGCACAGAATTGCAAAATCTTTATTCAAGAAATGATATAAAAAGAGATGAAAAGCTAATACAAAAAGAGTTAATCAATAAAACTGTCCAGGAACGATTTGAAGCAGAATACGAAAGCCGTTTTCAGAGCGACCGGTATCGGGATTTTGCAAAAATGCCGATTAATAACGCATATCTGGATTTATTCCGTCTTTATCATGAAGAAGATAACTTTTTTTCTGATCTGTTTGAAAATATTCCTGTCGAGGACGACATGCAAAAACTGCAGGTTCTGATAACTGCAGCGGCAGCTCTTAATAAATCGCGGGAAGCCAGGAGAGATCCCCGCACTGCATTGCAAAAACAGCTCCAGCTCCATTTTCAATTAATGTAAGTTGAGCTTGTTCCAAAATATCAGATTTTGGAACAGCCTCAGTTATTGATTTTTTTCAATACATATAGTATAGCTTATATGTGAACAAAATTCTTTATGAAAAAATAATGGAGGCATTCTCTTCTGTTCTTCCCATTACCATAATTGTTCTGGTAGCCAGTGTTGTTCTTACGCCTATGCCATCGGGGACAATTCTGATGTTCCTGTTCGGCGCATTCCTTCTTATTCTTGGAATGGGTTTTTTTACCATGGGAGCGGATATGGCCATGATGCCCATGGGCGAAGGCATTGGCATACAGCTTACCAAAAGTTCAAAAGTACTTATTATCATTGTTGTTAGTTTTGTGATGGGTATAGTAATTACCATCGCTGAACCGGATTTACAGGTGTTGGCATTGCAGGTTCCCTCTATTCCATCCAAAGTTCTGATTCTTACTGTTGCAACAGGAGTAGGATTCTTCCTGGTAATCGCTGTTTTACGATCCCTGCTTAAAATCCGGTTGTCATATTTGCTGGTGTTTTTTTATATCATAACTTTCGGGCTGGCTTTTTTTGCCCTGGATACATTTATTCCCGTAGCTTTTGATTCGGGCGGCGTTACTACAGGCCCAATTGCCGTTCCTTTTATTCTGGCAATGGGCGCGGGTATTGCATCGATAAGGAGTGATAAAGACTCCAAAGACGATAGTTTTGGCATGGTTGCCCTGTGCAGTGTTGGACCCATTATGGCTGTACTCCTTCTGGGCATTTTTTACAAACCCCAATCGGCAGAAGTGGAAACTCATCACATTGTTGAAGCAGCAACCTCCCGTGATGTGTTTACGCATTTTGCCGTTGAACTGCCGGTTTTTCTTAAAGAAGTATCTGTTGCTTTGGCAGTTATTGTATTTTTCTTTATTATACTTCAGCTGGTTTCCCGGCGCTTTAAAAAACATCAGCTTGGCCGTATTGCAGTAGGTTTTTCTTACACACTGGTTGGTCTGGTAATTTTTTTAACCGGAGTTAACGTTGGTTTTATTCCTGTAGGACATCTTTTGGGTTTACAGCTTGCAGCTTCTTCGTTCAAGTGGATTTTGGTTCCCCTGGGAACATTGGTTGGCTATTTTATTGTAGCGGCAGAACCGGCGGTTCATGTACTTAATAAACAGGTTGAAGAAATCTCTTCCGGCACTATTACCCAGAAAATTATGAACAGGGGATTAGCCATTGGAATGGCATCGGCGCTGACAATTACCATGATTCGGATACTGCTGAGTATACCCATAATGTATATTTTAATCCCCGGCTATATTATCGCTATAACATTAACCTTTTTTGTGCCCCGGATTTTTACCGGTATCGCCTTTGACTCCGGCGGTGTATGTTCCGGTCCCATGAGTACCACATTTCTGTTGCCTCTTGCAATGGGAACTTCCGAAGGAGCAGGCAGAGATTTAATGATCGATGCATTCGGCATTGTGGCCATGGTTGCCATGACGCCTCTTATTGTTATTCAGCTAATGGGACTGATATATCAAAAGAAACAAAAGAGTTCTGAAGAAATTTCCAGAGATGAACTGTTGGCCATGGTTCATAAGGATACCAAGGTGATTGTTGTTTACGATTATGAGGAAAGAGCATGAGGGCCTTCAGCCTGCGGCTTGCGTCCCTCGAGCGCAAAGAAATTATTATAGTTCGCTGCCAGGGGGCAGCGTGTGCATGAAAAAAGAAGCTCCTCAGCCAAAAAAAGAAAAAACCAGTACCTACAAAAAAATCCTGTTGGCGCTAAAGAAAAAAAAGAAAGAGAATCCTGAACAGGAAAAAGACGACGAAACCGGCGGAATACCTGCTACTCCGGATATGCCGGTTCTTGATTGTATATTTTTTATTTTGGACAGATCAAAATCAAAACATATTTCAGAAATTATGGACGACTCACATGTCCGTTTTCATTTTGTCTGTCAGGGCAGAGGTACTGCCAGTTCGGAAGTACTCGATCTTTTGGGAATAGGGTTCAGCGAGAAAGCTGTTGTTATTTGCCTGGAACAGAACCTTATGGTACCAATACTCATTAAGCGGATAAGTAAAAGTCTGGGACTCAACAATCCCGGAGCGGGGATCGCCTTTACCGTACCGCTTTCGGGGATCAATAAGCCTATACTTCAGGTGTTTAAAGACAGCATCCATAAAAATATCAGCGATGAAGAAAAGAAAGAAACCAGGGATGGAAAGGATACCAATATGAACAAGAAGAGTCATGATCTTATCGTAATTGTAACAAACCAGGGATATAGCGACGAATTAATGGCCTGTGCCAAAGAAGCCGGCGCTTCCGGCGGTACAGTTATTAACGCCAGAGGGATGATCCACCAGGGGCCGGTTAAGGTTTTTGGAATTACTGTTCAGGAAGAGAAAGAAATTATTTTGATCCTTACAAACCGGAATAAAAAGGTACCTATTATGCAGGCGGTAAGCCAAAATTTCGGCCTGGCAACTGAAGCCCGCAGCATTGTATTCAGCCTTCCGGCAGATAATATAACCGGTTTAGACCTGGATTAGTCTTGTAGAAAAGAGGACTTTTTAGAAAAACCAGCCCTGTATAAATCAATATAATAAAAAAAAGTGCCATATTTATCAAAAGTGCTTGTATTTTTACCAATAGTCCATCATAGTTACTAATGGAGGAACAATAATGAAAAAAAATGTCGTTTTTGGATTGCTCATTATTGCCCTTAGCATCCTGGTATTTACCGGCTGTGGAGGAGGGCCAGCTCCAAAGCCTGAACCTGCTCCGGTAACCACTACCGCTACCACTACACAAACATCAACAGCTCAAAACCCCGGAAGCCTGGTCCTTGATGGTGCGACAAATTACACGGTTGCTAATGGTGATACTCTTTCTGAAATTGCTGCAAAAAGGTATGGTGGGTCGAATATGTATTTCTTCCCCCTTATCAGGCTTGCCAATGAGCAAGTTGTTCCAAATCCCGATGAGATTAGTGTGGGAACTGTTCTTGTTATCCCCGATCTTCAGCGGAATCTGGACAATGCCGGTGCCAATGCATCAATTCGGGCAGATGTGCTTAAAGCTGCAGATCATTATGATAGGCTAGGCGATCATGGTGCTGCTCAAGAACTAAGAAACCTGGCTGCCAGGCTTTCACGGTAATTAAAAGCTGCTACTTCTGCAGACCAACCCCCTCTGTAATGCTGCGAAGCGGCTCTTTACAGAGGGGATTTTTTTATTTATTATTTAATCGAAGAGGTATATATGGAAAACCGTCATTATTTTTTTACGTCAGAATCAGTCGGAGAAGGTCACCCGGATAAACTATGCGATCAAATATCAGATGCAATACTGGATACCTGTCTTAAAAATGATCCGGAAAGCCGGGTAGCCTGCGAAACATTTGCATCCACATCACTGGTACTTATTGGCGGAGAAATTACTACCAAAACTTTTGTAGACTTTCAGGAAACTGTCAGAAAAGTAGCGGAAGAAATAGGTTATACCGATCCGGCTTTCGGACTGGATTTCCATTCTATGGCAGTACTGGATATGATCCACAGTCAATCACCGGACATTAGTCAGGGCGTTTCCGGTAAAGGCTTAAAAAAATATAAAGGACTGCAGGGCGCCGGGGATCAGGGGATGATGTTTGGCTTTGCCTGTAACGAAACAAAAGAATTAATGCCCCTGCCAATTACCCTGGCACATAAGATACTCATTGCTGCAACAAAGCTGCGGAAAAACAAGACAATCAAGTGGCTTCGGCCCGATGCAAAAAGCCAGGTAACCATAGAATACGAAGGGTACAAACCAATACGTATTGATGCCGTGGTTGTCTCGCATCAGCATGATCCGGATATCACTTATAAAGACATAGAAAAAGAAATAATAGAAAAAATAATTAAACCGGTTCTTGAACCGACAGGATTACTTGATTCCAAAACCAAGTACTATATAAACCCAACCGGACGTTTTGTTGTGGGAGGTCCATTCGGCGATACGGGTCTTACCGGGCGAAAAATTATTGTGGATACTTACGGCGGCATGGGCCGTCACGGAGGCGGCGCATTCTCCGGCAAGGATCCCACTAAAGTAGACCGTTCCGCCGCATATGCCGCCCGTTATGTAGCAAAGAATGTCGTAGCTGCAAAATTGGCAGACCGCTGTGAAGTAGAGCTGGCTTATGCCATAGGTGTTCCCTTTCCCGTTTCAATAATGGTAGACACCTTTGGCACTTCTTCTGTACCGGAAAAAAAGATTGAAGCAGCAATAACAAAAACTTTCGACCTCAGCCCTGCAGGAATTATAAAAACCCTGGATCTGCGTAAGCCTATCTACCAGAAAACCGCATCTTACGGACATTTTGGACGCAGTGAATTCTCCTGGGAAAAAACAGACAAAGTCGAAGAACTGAAAAAAGTTATAAAATAATCTTTGCCGTGAAGTAAATATCATTTGCCAGTGCCTTGACATCAGAGAATCCTGATGTTAAAGTAAATTCTCGTAAAATGAGGTTGTAGCTCAGCTGGATAGAGCAGCAGATTGCGGATCTGCAGGTCGCACGTTCAAATCGTGTCAGCCTCAAAAAGCAAACAACATATAGGATGTTTTTCTTGCACATGGTATATTAAAAAAGGAGCAGAGATAATGGATACCGGCAAGAAAAATACACTGCTTATTGTAGATGATGATAAATCGAATTTAATGATGCTGTCGCACATATTGCAAACAGAATATAATGTCCGTGTAGCTTCGGATGGGAAGTCTGCCCTTACAATAGCCGAAAAATATTTACCTGATCTTATTTTACTGGATATTATAATGCCCGATATGGATGGATACCAGGTTTATTCAGCATTGCAAAATTCAGATAAAACCGCACATATTCCCGTTATTTTTATTACAGGACTTAATAATAGCAATGACGAAAAAAAAGGGCTGGAATTAGGCGCCGTTGACTACATAAACAAACCCTTTAACGATACGATCGTTAAATTAAGAGTTCACAATCAAATTCAGATTATTAATCAACTGCGTACCATAGAACATTTAAGTATGATGGATCAACTAACAGAAATACCCAACAGGCGTAATTTTGACAATCGGTTACATCTTGAATGGGGAAGAGCAATAAGAGAAAATGTTTCTATAAGTCTGTTAATGATAGATATAGATCATTTTAAAAAATATAACGACACATACGGACATCAGCAAGGCGATAAGGCACTTAATATGGTTGCTCGAACTTTGATCCAAACACTAAAACGCACTTCAGATTTTGCCGCCCGCTGGGGAGGCGAAGAATTTGTCGTATTAATGCCAAATTCGGATTCTATCGGCGGGTTGGAGATAGGCGAACAGATACGCAAAAATGTTGAGGCGGTGGATCTTCCCTGCACCAACGGAGAATTAACAAAAATAACTGTCAGTATCGGCGTAAATGCACACAAGCCAACGTTATCCTGTTCCATTGAAGATTTTATTTTAAAAGCCGACAGAGCGTTATACAACGCAAAAAACGAAGGCAGGAACAGAGTAAAACTTTATGACGAATAAACCTGTTTTTGAAGGTGAAATTCTGCTCTGCGAAGATAACAGTATGAACCAGGAGCTTATATGCGCACGTCTGGCAAAACTGGGACTTAATGTTACAACGGCAGAAAACGGTAAAGAGGGCATCGAAAAGGTGGAATACCGCATACAAAACGGTATAAAACCCTTCGCCTTGATTTTAATGGATATACATATGCCGGTCATGGACGGACTTGAAGCTGCACGAAAAATTCGTACCTTGAAATTTCCAAAAGAAACTCCAAAACAATCAGCGGAACAATCAGAGGGAGTACCGATAATTGCCCTGACAGCCAACAGTACCCCCGTTGACAGGGAACAATATACAGCACACGGAATGCCTGATTGTCTGAACAAACCTTTCACTCCACAGGAGTTAATGGATTGTCTGAAAAAATATTTAATTCCTGTAAACAGAGACATCGAATATCATTCGGAATCCTCTGCTGAATCTGATCACTTACGGGTTGCCGGACGAGATCCTCCACTCGATACGCAGGATTCAGACCTTTGGTCCGAAAAAAATCTAAAAACTAAACTTGTTCATAATTTTATCAGAAAAAATAAAAACCTGTATAATGAGATTACTAAAGCCATAGACGACGGGGATATCAAACTGGCTCATCGACTGGTACACACATTAAAAAGCAACGCGGGTTTACTTGATAAAACACGTTTACAGAAAGCGGCCGAAGACATTGAAAGCCTTTTGATAAACGGGGAAAATCACATTAATAAATCTGCAATGAACACTCTTAAAACCGAATTAGACATCGTGCTTGAAGAATTCGCACTGATTGTAAACAAGTTTGCCGCTGAGGAAGTATCTGATTGTTATAAGCAGTCAGGCGCCGAAACAAATACAGGTATTGCTGCCTTTGAAAATAAAAAAGTATATGCCTTGTTTGATGAATTGGAAACCTTACTCGATGGCGGCGATTTATACTGTTTAGAACTAATTAACCGGAGCTCTGGCCCGAATCTTCGCTCAATTCCGGGAACAGACGAGCTTATACAACAGATGGAGTATTTTGAATTTGACACAGCGAAGGAATCGCTCGTCCAGCTTAAAAATAATATGAGTATAAAACATGGAGGATGATATGCCAGGGAGCTTTAATTCGATTAATATACCAGGGCTTGATTTTGAACGAGGGCTTGAAGTTTTTGAAGGAGACATGGATGATTATATGTCTGCCCTACATTCATTTATAAAAAACGCTCCTGATATTATAGATAAACTTCGCGGTGTTACAGAAGGAGATTTACCGGAATATGCCATAAACATTCATGGCCTTAAATCCATCAGCGCATGGATCTGCATGGAAAGTATACGGAAAGGTGCCGCAGAACTGGAAGCTCTGGCCAAAGCCGGTGATTTACCTGCGGTAACCGCACAAAACGATAGATTTCTGAACGATGTAGATGCTTTTTTAAAAAACCTTGAAGCTTTACTGAAAAAAAATTCGGAGAGTTAAAGGTGAAGATGCGAAGAAACAAAAAAATTAACATAATATTCGTTATTATATTTATATTGGCGGCAGTTACGTGCTGTAAGATAGACACCGGTAAACCTGCTGAAACAAACAACACGATTTCTCCATTCGCTTCGTTTCGGGATATTCCCGGAATAACAAACGAAGAAATTAAAGCTATTGAAGCGCTGCAAAAGCAAAACAGAACATTTATTTTCGGGAAGGCTCTGTCTACGGAAGGTTTTTACAAAAATGACGGTGAAATTGGCGGATATGTCACTTTGTTTTGCGACTGGCTATCCGGATTGTTTGATATACAAATAAAAATCGTGGGATGTACCTGGGGAGAATTAATTCCAAAATTAAATTCCGGTGAAATTGATTTTACGGACGATTTAAGAGCTACGGAGGAACGCCTTAAAATTTTTCACATGACTCCCACTATTGTTGTACACCCGGTAAAAGCCATGAGAATAAGAAACAGTCCGCCTCTCGCACAGATTGCCGAATCGCGTCCAGTACGTTATGCGTTTGAAGGAGGCGCCGCCGTAGGCCGAGATGTTATGGCAGCGCTTGAGGATGGAACGTATGAAGCATTATTCTCCAATGATTATGATGCCATCTACCGTATGTTAAAGGACGGAGAAGCCGATGCCTATATTTGCGTCAGCGTATCGGAATCAGTCTTTGACCAATACCTCGATGTTGTTGCCGAAGACTTTTTTCCGTTAATTTTCAATAAGGTTTCGCTTGCGGCGGCGAACTCTGACTTTGCTCCAATTATATCGGTGGTAACCAAGGCGCAGCAAAACGGTATTACACCCTATCTGAACCATTTATATATCCGGGGCTACCATGATTACATGAAACATAAATTGTTCACCTATCTTACCGATGAAGAGAGAGCATACATTAGCACACATTCTGTTATACCAGTGGCGGCGAACTTTGACAATTATCCTGTCTGTTTCTACAATTCGCGCGAGAATGAATGGCAGGGGATCTTTTTTGACCTGCTTGATGAAATAACATCGCTTACCAACTTGTCCTTTACTATTGTTAACGATGAAAAAGCTGACTGGCCGGTTGTACAGGAAAAACTTATTAGAGGAGAAGCGGCATTTGTTGCGGCCTTAATCCGGACGAAAGAGCGGGAAGGTCATTTTATCTGGCCGGATACAGCCATGCAGCCCGATTATTACGCGCTTATATCCAAACTGGAACATCGCGCTATCATGATGCATGAAATTTTGAATGTAAAGGTAGGTCTGGCCCGGGATACAGCCTATGCAGCCATTTTTAAGCAGTGGTTTCCAAACCACCCGGGCGCCATTGAGTATGAGAGCATGGAGGAGGCGATCAACGCTTTACAACGCGGGGAAGTAGACATGGTAATGGCTACCCAGAGAAGGCTTTTGCTGCTGACCCATTACCAGGAGCTTGCCGGCTACAAGGCAAACATCGTATTTGATCAGCCCATAGAAACCATATTCGGATTCAACAAGAATGAAACCATTCTGTGTTCCATAATTGATAAAGCACTTAAGATAATTGACACAAAGGGAATCACGGATCAATGGATGCGAAAAACGTACGATTACCGCGCAAAGGTAGCGGAAGCACAGCGTCCCTTGCTGCTGGGCGCTACCGCTATGTCTTTGTTTATTCTTGCCTTGATATCGATAATATTTTTCCGAAACCGAAAAATGGAAAAAGCGTTGATAAGCGCGGACCTCACGCAGATTTTATTGGACTCCATACCTTTAAGCTGTGTAATGCTTGACAAGGATCGTAATGTTTTAACTATGAATAACGAGGCGGTAAGATATTTCGGGCTGTCAGGAAAAGACGATATGCTGGATATATTTAAGAATCATTCCCCCGAGTATCAGCCATGTGGCAGATTGTCCGAAGAAATGGCCATGGAAGATATCGGGAAGGCGCTTCAGGAAGGCCGTAACCAGTTTGAATGGACTCACCAAAACAAGAATGGAGAATCAATGCCCGCCGAGGTTGACCTGGTAAGAGTTGACTACAGGGGCGAATTCGCAGTAGCGGGGTATACGAAGGATGTAAGAGCGCAGAAAGCATATCTGGCTGAAATAGAAAAACGCGACAGCCTTTTGGATGCGGGCAGCCGCATGGCCTCTGTACTTCTTGCCGCAATCAATGAGGATGATTTTGAAGACACACTTTTGGACGGCATGTCGTACATAGGCGTTTGTTTGGATGTAGACCGCGTGCAAATCTGGCGAAATGAGATTATCAACGGCGAACTCAGTTTTGTTATGCGATATGAATGGCTGAGTGAATTTGGCCGGCAAAAGACGTGTGTACCTGTTGGTTTAAGCTTTCCGTATTCCAAAAAACCTGATTGGGAAGAATTGTTCAGACGGGGGGAATACATAAACGCGCCTGTTTCCTCACTGCCGCAAGATGACCAGGATTTACTAATCCAATATGAAATGAAGTCCATCGCAAACATACCATTGTATATAGACAATGATTTTTACGGCTTTTTCAGCATTGACGACTGCCGGCGCGAACGCACTTTTACCAAGAGTGAAATTGATATCATGCAGTCCGGCGGCTTGATGATTGCAAACGCCCTGTTGCAAAACAATATGATTAAAAACATCCGCAGCGCTTCCATGGCAAAGAGCCGCTTTATCGCCAACATGAGCCACGAAATGCGCACGCCCATGAATGTAATTGTAGGGCTAACCGATCTGATGCTGGAAGAAAGTGATATTCCCGGCAAGGTAAAAGAGGACCTGAGAAAAATAAACACTGCAGGCAATACCTTAATGGAACTTATCAACGATGTGCTGGATATTTCCAAGATTGAGGCGGACAAGCTGGAATTGATGCCGGTACAATACGATGTGGCAAGCAATATAAACGATGTAATCACACTCAATATGATACGCCTTGAAGATAAACCAATTATATTTGAACTGGACATTAATGAGAACCTGCCATGCAGCCTTTTCGGCGACGATCTGCGCATAAAACAGATACTGAATAATCTATTAAGTAACGCATTTAAATATACACAGAAGGGAACTATCACATGGGGTATTGATTTCCAGCGCGATATCCCGCTTCCATCAGGAAGCGGTGACGTATGGATTGATTTTTATATCAAGGATACCGGCATCGGCATACGCGAGGAAGATCTGGCAAAACTCTTTAACGACTACAATCAGGTAGATACCCGCGCCAACCGTATAATTGAGGGAACCGGTTTGGGCTTAAGTATTACCAAAAAGTTAATAGAATTAATGGATGGCAGAATAACCGTGGAAAGCGAATACGGCAAGGGGACTACCTTCCGTGTGCATATTCGTCAGGGATTTGTCACTGATACGCCTATAGGCAAAGCAACTGTAGAGAACCTGCGCAGCTTCCATTATTCGGACAAAAAGAAATTGATACACGAAAAACTGGTGCGCCCAAATCTCAACTATGCCAAAGTGCTGTTGGTAGACGACCTGCCTACCAACCTGGATGTGGCGGCAGGAATGCTGCGTAAATACAAGATGCAGGTAGACTGCGTTACAAGCGGACAGGACGCTATTGACCGCATCTCCGCCGGTGATCCGGTTTACGATGCAATTTTTATGGATCACATGATGCCGGTGATGGACGGCGTGGAAGCGACGACATTAATCCGCGCCCTGAGTACGAAATATGCGGAAAACATACCGGTTATTGCCCTGACCGCCAACGCCGTTGCCGGAAATGAGCAGATGTTTTTGGACAAAGGTTTTAATGCGTTTTTACCCAAACCTTTTAACGTGAAGAGTTTGGATTCCATTATCCAACGATGGGTACGTGATAAGTCGAAAGAGGAAAAGCCGGACTAAGGTAGGAAGTACATCGGATGAAAAGAATAATAAACGTAGCGTTCACGGTCATCATAATAGCGATGGCGTTTTCGGCATGCGAGAAAGGCGCAGATACTGTGGTATCATCTAACGGTAAGGTTTCTCCGTTTGCTTCGTTTCGGGATATTCCGGAAGTAACGGACGAAGAGATAACGGCTATAGAAGCGCTGCAAAAAGATAACAGAATTTTTGAATACGGTGTACTGCCGACTCTCGAGTTTTTTACAAAGGAAAACGGCGAAGACGGCGGATATACCGCATTACTCTGCCAATGGCTAACAGAGCTTTTTGGCATCCGGTTCCAGCCGCGGATATACCAATTGAATGAATTGCTTGAAAAACTCGGTAGCCATGAGGTTGATTTTGCAGGCAGCCTGAGTTCCGCCGGGGGCCTTAAAAATACATACATGACAGACCCCATCGCCACCCGAAAAGGTGTAATGGTGCGAATTAAAGGAAGCCCCAGTATTACACAAATATCCCAGACACGTCTTCCCCGGTACACTTTCCTGCGGGGGATGGCGGCACAGCGTTATACCACCGAGGCATTTGAGCCCGGTTCATATGAAGCCGCGTCTGTTGAAAATCATTTAGAGGCATATAAAGCCATCAAGAATGGGGATGCCGATGCTTATATCGCACAAAATGTAACTGAGGAATTTTTTTCATCGTACGACGATGTGAGTATCGAAGATTTTTTTCCGCTGGTCTTTACGCCGGTTCACATCATAACGGCCAATTCTGAACTTAAACCCGTAATCTCAATAATAACGAAGGCCCTGCAAAACGGCGCCGATCCATATCTGAACGATTTGTACAACCGGGGTTACGAAGAATATAAGAAAAGCAAGGTTTTTCAGATGCTTAATGAGGAAGAGCGCGCTTATCTGCAAAACCCCTCCCCTGTACTGCTGGCGGTGCAGTATTATAATTACCCCATATCCTTTTACAACAGGTATGAGAAGAAATGGGAAGGCGGCGCTTTTGACATATTAAGCGAGATCGAAAAGCTTACCGGGCTGACCTTTCAGGTTGTCAACGATGAGTTTACAAATTTAACCGATTTATTGGAAATGTTGCAAAACGGTAGCGCGCATATAATGCCCGACCTGATTTTTTCCAAAGAACGGGAAGGCAGTTATATTTGGACGGAAAATGAGATTACAACGGATCAATATGCACTGTTATCAAAAACATCGTATCCCAACGTGAGCGTCAACGAAATAGCTTCCGAGCGTGTCGGTCTTATCAAAAGCACCGTACACGCGGAATTGTTTCGCGCATGGTTCCCGAATGCCGTTAATTCAACGGAGTACAATACAGCTGACGCTGCCTTTCATGCACTGGATAAAAACGAAGTGGATTTGGTCATGGCAAACAAAAGCCATCTGCTTTCCGTCCTTAACTATTATGAATTTTCGGACTATAAAGCAAACTATCTGTTCAACCATAGCTACAATTCCACGTTCGGTTTCAACAAAGACCAGACTATACTTTGTTCAATTGTTGACAAGGCACTTCCGTTTGTTGATACCTATATGATCACAGAGCAATGGATGACTAAAACATATAACTACCGCGGAAAGGTGGCAGAAGCGCAGCGGCCGTGGTTGATTGGTGCAACCGTTTTGATTTCAGTCATACTTGCCCTGATACTGTTTATGTTTTACAGAAGCCGCGGTGAGGAAAAACGGCTGGAGAAATTAGTAGCAAAAGAAACATCCACCCTTACATCGATTATAAATGCCACTCAGGATATTATATTTTGTAAGGACTTAGACTCGCGTTACATACGATGCAATAAAAGCATGCAAAACCACTTCAACCTCGCCGACTCCGATATTATTGGGAAAAACGATTTGGATGCTTTGGGTGTACCGCCTGAAATGGCAGCGAGGTTTGTTGCCGAAGATCAAAGTGTTATTAATGAAGGGAAAACGGTCATTCTTGAAGAAATGATCCCGTCAGCCGATGGGAGACTTCTGTTATTTGAGACAATTAAAACGCCCATTATACAGGACGGCAAAGCAACAGGGCTTGTAGGCATGTCACGGGATATCACCCGGCGCAAAGCGATGGAGGAAGAAGCCAGAAGCGCAAACGCAGCCAAGAGCCGTTTTATCGCCAACATGAGCCACGAAATGCGTACGCCCATGAATGTAATTGTAGGGCTAACCGATTTAATGCTGGAAGAAAGCGACATTCCCGGCAAGATAAAAGAGGATCTGAGAAAAGTAAACACGGCGGGTAATACCTTAATGGAACTTATCAACGATGTGCTGGATATCTCCAAGATTGAGGCAGATAAACTGGAGTTAATGCCGGTGCAATACGATGTTGCAAGCAATATAAACGATATCATTACGCTCAATATGATACGCATTGAGGAAAAACCCATCACATTCGAGCTGAACATTAATGAGTACCTGCCATGCAGCCTTTTCGGTGACGATCTGCGCGTAAAACAGATAATGAATAATCTGTTAAGTAACGCATTTAAATATACACAGAAGGGAACTATCACCTGGGGTATTGATTCTCACCGTGAGAACTTGCTTCCACAGGGAAGCTCGCCTCTATCAGGAAACGATAACGTATGGATTGATTTTTATATCAAGGATACCGGTATCGGCATACGCGAAGAAGATCTGGAAAAACTCTTTTCCGAATATAATCAGGTAGATACCCACGCAAACCGCGTAATTGAGGGAACCGGTCTGGGCTTAAGTATTACCAAAAAGCTGGTGGAGCTGATGGATGGCGAAATAACCGTGGAAAGCGAGTATGGCAAGGGAACTACCTTCCATGTGCGTATTCGTCAGGGATTTGTCACTGATACGACTATAGGCAAAGCAACCGTGGAAAATCTATGCAGCTTCCGCTATTCGGACAAAAAGAAATTGATACACGAAAAACTGGTGCGCCCAAATCTCAGCTATGCCAAAGTGTTGCTTGTCGATGACCTCCCTACCAACCTGGATGTGGCGGCAGGAATGCTGCGCAAATACAAGATGCAGGTAGACTGCGTTACAAGCGGACAGGACGCCGTAGACCGTATCTCCGCTGGTGATCCGGTTTACGATGCAATTTTTATGGATCACATGATGCCGGGGATGGACGGCGTGGAAGCAACGATGCTAATCCGCGCCCTGGGCACGAAATATGCTGAAAGCATACCGGTTATCGCCCTGACCGCCAACGCCGTTGCCGGAAATGAGCAGATGTTCTTGAGCAAAGGCTTTAACGCATTTTTACCCAAACCTTTTAATGTGAAGAGTCTGGATTCCATTATCCAGAAATGGGTACGGGATAAGTCGAAAGAGGAAAAGCCGGACTAAGGTAGGAAGTACATCGGATGAAAAAAACAATGCGCGCAGTGCCTGCTATCATCATTATTATGACAGCGTTTTTTGGTTGTGCGAAAGACGTACAGCCTTTTGTATCATCCAGCGGCGCGGTGTCCCCGTTTGCTTCCTTTAGGGACATACCTGGGGTGACAGATGAAGAGATAAAGGCTATAGAAGCGCTGCAAAAAGAGTATAAGGCTTTTTCTCTGGGTGCATCTCTGACGACAGAGGCGTTTATAAATGAAAATGGTGAAATCGGCGGATACACTGCCTTGCTGTGCGAATGGTTGAGCGATCTTTTCGGTATCCCGTTTGAGCTTGGAATCTATACATCAGGCGAAACACTCGAAAAGGTGACCGCACAGGAAATTGATTTTGTGAGCAATTTACGCATCACTGAGAAACGCACGGAAACCTTTTATATGACTGAGTCCATTTCCGACCGGTGGTATGTATCAGTACGGCTCGCGGGGAGCCGCAGCACCGCTCAAATCCTACAGGAACGCCCACTGAAGTACGCTTTTATGGAAGGATTTACGGTACAAGATACCATTGACTTAATATTGACCACTGTTAATTTCGAGGTACTGTGGGTACATAGCTATGCCGAAGCGTATGCGATGCTTGAAAGCGGAAACGCGGACGCTTTTATAGGAGTAAATGTGTCAGAGGCGTCCTTTGACTACTTAGGCGAAGTGTATATAGAAAATGTGTATCCGTTAATGTTCAGCTCACAAGCAATGGCGACAGCAAACCCCAAACTTGAGCCCATCATTACAGTGCTGGAAAAAGCACTGCGAAACGGTGGTTCAAGCTATATGAACCATTTACACAGTGCGGGGAACCGGGAATACAGACGACATAAATTCAATATGTCACTCAGCGATGAGGAACGGGCGTATATCAGCAGCCATCCGGATGTACCGGTCGCAGCGAATCTCGACAATTATCCGATCATGTTTTTTAACGCGCACGAGAAAGAATGGCAGGGGATCTTTTTTGATCTGTTGAAAGAAATAACAGCGCTTACGGGTGTGTCCTTCAACGTCGTAAACGGCAATGATGCGGACTGGCCGGTTGTATACGATATGGTTTTGAACGGCGAAGCGGCTTTTACCGGGAATTTGCACAAAATGCAGGAGCGGGAAGGCCTTTTTCTCTGGCCGGATACGTCGCTGATACCCGATTATTACGCGCTTGTTTCCAAAACGGAAACCAGCGACATAGCGTTGGATGAAGTTCTGTACATGAAGGTAGGCCTTCCAAAGGATACATCCTATGCCACAAAGTTCAGAGAATGGTTTCCCAGTCACACGGGTACAGTTGAGTATGAAACTATGGAATTGGCCATGAACGCCATGCAGCGCGGGGAAATCGACATGGTAATGGCGTCACAGTTAAGGCTTATGCTCCTAACCCATCATCAGGAGCTTCCCGATTTCAAGTCAAATGTTGTGTTTGACCATCCCATTGAATCCACATTCGGCTTTAATAAAGACGAGGCTATCCTGTGCTCTATTGTTGACAAAGCATTAAAGGCTATCGACATAAAGGGCATCTGCGAACGATGGATGAGGAGAACCAGTGATTACCGGGCCAAGATAGCCGAGGCGCGGCTCCCGTGGCTAATTGGCGCAATCGTTCTGGCTTCAGTCATACTTGCCTTGATACTGGTTATGTTTTACAGAAGCCGCAATGAAAGAAAACGGCTTGGAAAACTGGTAAAGGAAAAGACCTCAACCCTTACAGCAATACTTGACGCCACAAATGATATCATCTTTTGTAAAGATTTGGACTCGCGCTATATACTATACAATAAAAGCATGGAAACCCACTTCAATCTCGGCAACGCCGACATTGTTGGTAAAAACGATATGGAAGCTTTGGGTGTACCGGTCGAAATGGCGGAGCAATTTATTGCCATGGATAAAAAAGTTATCAAAGAAATGAAACCTGTTATCTCTGAGGAATTGACACCATCCGCCGATGGGAAACAGCTGATGTTCGAGACAATAAAGACGCCCATCATACAGGACGGTAAGGTAACAGGGCTTGTAGGCATGTCACGGGATATAACCCGGCGCAAAGCGATGGAAGAAGAAGCCAGGAGCGCTTCTGAAGCAAAGAGCCGCTTTATTGCCAACATGAGTCATGAAATGCGGACACCGATGAATGTGGTAGTGGGGCTTACCGATTTGATGCTCGAAGAAGATGATCCTGTCAATATAAGAGAGAATTTGAAAAAAATAAACTCGGCAGGCAATACCCTGATGGGGCTAATTAACGATGTGCTGGACATCTCCAAGATCGAAGCGGGCAAACTGGAATTAATGCCCACTCAACATGATATAGCAAGCAATCTGAATGATGTTATCACACTCAACCTAATCCGTATTGAAGATAAGCCGGTCACATTCAAGCTGGATATTCATGAAAACCTGCCATGCACCCTTTACGGCGATGAGCTGCGAATACGACAGATAATGAACAATCTTTTAAACAACGCTTTCAAATACACACGCAAAGGAACCGTCACCTTGGGCATTGACAGCCAACGCGAAGGCGACAATGTGTGGATGTCCATATATGTAAGCGACACGGGTATTGGTATAAAACAGGAGGATATGGTTAAACTTTTTACCGATTACAATCAGGTAGATACCCACGCCAACCGAACAATCGAAGGGACCGGTTTGGGGCTTAGCATTACAAAGAAACTCGTAGAACTTATGGACGGAGAAATATCGGTAGAAAGCGAGTACGGCAAAGGGACTACGTTCCGTGTGCGTATTCGTGTTGGCTTTGTAAACGACGCAACCATAGGCAAAGAAACCGTGGAAAATCTGTGTAATTTCCGTTATTCGGACAAACGAAAACGTTCAAAGCTGGTACGGTCTGATTTAAGTTACGCCAGAGTATTACTTGTTGACGATTTTCCGACTAACCTGGATGTAGCGGCGGGGATGCTGCGCAAGTACAAGATGCACGTAGATTGTATGGACAATGGCCAGTCCGCCGTTGACCTGGTAGCTGAGGGGGAGCCGGTTTACGACGCTGTTTTTATGGATCACATGATGCCAGGGATGGACGGCGTGGAAGCGACGGCGCTGATTCGCGCCATAGGTACAAAATACGCACAAAATGTACCAATTATCGCTCTGACAGCCAATGCCGTCGCCGGGAACGAGCAGATGTTTCTCGACAGCGGTTTCAGCGCATATTTATCCAAGCCAATCAATGTGATGGTGCTGGATTCCATTGTCCAGCGTTGGGTCAGGGATAAATCAAGGGAGTAAAGCTGAGTCTGTCTCAAGCGCGGAGTATTCCGGCGGTGGTTGATCGATCACGGTAACACGGCAAGCCCTGTAACGGAGTTCTCCTTCACGTTTGGAACGTTCTGTATCTTCTTCCAGCTGGTACTTTACCGTTATACCTGCCTGAAGCTCTGAAAAGTCTTTATTGGTAAGAGTACTGTAATGAAAAAAAATGTTATTCTGGCTCTCATCCTTAATAAAACCAAAACCATTGGCATTAAGGCTAATTATTACAGAAGTACCTTCAATCAATTGTTTTTGGGAAGAAAAAAAAGACGGAATACTATAACCATCCGTTATTTCAGACCCGGGAACTTCATTGTCAAGTTTAAGATTTAACTGATGACCAAAATTCCGTTCATAGCCCTTATCAGGGACAAAGAGATTTTTTACATAATCATTGCCACTTTGATCCATCCGCTGGTGCATGGGCACAGAAAAGAACACCTCGTCCTGTAATTGCCTGGAAGCTCTTGTCTCTACAATATCGCCGCTTTCATTGTGATAGGAAAAATCCCAGCTTATCAGCATTACCTGGGTTCCCAGGGTGTGAAGTTTCCGAACCAGCGGAACATAATCTCCATCTCCCGCTACCAGGACAAGAATATCAAAATGCTTGTATATTGCCAGTTCATATGCTTCCAGGGCAAGCCAGACATCTATGCCTTTTTCCTGGGCAACATTATTGTCATTGAAACGCAGGGGAAGGTAATGGGTAACGATGTTTTCACGCATCAGGATATCTTCAAAAACCCGTTCGCTTTGAACCTTTTCACCCATTTCTCTTGCAGAAGAACGCCCTTTAAAGTAATGAGCATCTATTATTTGGCACTGTCTGATATCCAGTCCTACTAACTGTGCAACTTCAAATTTAATAAAATCATGCAGTCCTGAAATGCTTATTCTGGCTTTTTTTTCATGCTCATATTTATAAAAATTACTTACTTTGTAAAAATAATAGCCATCATAAAAAATACCTATTCGCAGTACTTCCAATAAATTGTTATTCACACTTTAAGTAAAATAGATTAAACTTATTAAGTCAAGGGGGTGCTGTCTTAAGCAATAGGAAATGTTAAGTGTACGAATATGGGGCGACCGGGGATCCATACCCTGTCCAGGAAAAAACACTGTTATTTATGGCGGAAACACTTCCTGCCTGGAAATCCGCGCGGATGAAAAACTCGTGATCGTCGATCTGGGCACAGGAATAAAACCGCTTGGAGACTTTCTTATGACCAATGATTTTAAAAAAAAAGGTTCTGTCGACGTAGATATTTTTATTTCCCACACTCACTGGGATCATATAATGGGTTTTCCTATGTTCACTCCGATTTTCATGCCAACCACCCGTATGCGTATACGAGGGCCTGCTTCCTACGAGGACGAAACCCTGGAACAAATAATAGGCGCCCAGCTTACATACCGTTATTGGCCTGTTCGTATCAGTGAGCTTTCTGCCCATATTGAATATGCACAGATAAAAGAAACATCCATAGACTTGGGGGATGGACTTCAGGTTACCACAAAATATTTAAATCACCCAATACTTTGTCTTGGTTACCGTTTTGAATACAAGGGAAAATCAATAATTACCGCTTACGACAATGAACCGTTTCGCAACCTCTTTCCTACAGATCCGGAGGATCCCGGTTACGATGAAGATGCCGCCAGGGAAGGGGAGGAAGCCGCCAAAGAAGAAAACGAAAAACTACTTCATTTTTTTCAAAATGCAGATATACTAATCCATGATACCCAATATACCGCCGCAGAATACAAAAAGCACTTGGGCTGGGGACATTCATCTTACGAACATGCCATCAATACTGCAAATAAAGCAAAAGTTAAAAAATTGGTCTTGTTTCACCATGATCCCAACCGTACTGATGAACAACTGAGAAATCTTGAATATTATTACCAAAAACGTATCACCGGAAAAACAAACATGCAGATAATGATGGCCCGTGAAGGACTTACCGTCGAAGCATAAAAGCAAAACTTTAAAAAACATACACCGATTCTGTGTTATGGGTGTCTATAAAGATTAATTTCATTCCGTCTTTCATTTGCATTTCCGTTATTTTTCTGACTGGGGTGTGACCAACAATTTGACTGTAACCGGGAAGTGGATCACTTTCCAGCGATCCCGGCCTGACCCATATAGGACTTTGAGTAATATCATCACCATAAATATTATAACCATTAAATTTCAGAACATTCCTGTCATTATTAAATACATTGTTTATATCTTCCGGCTTAACTCCCCCAATTGATCGAAGAAACCAGGAAGTAACTCCAGCATGGGAAATAATAAATTTATCTTCAGTTACATAAATAATTTGCAAAAGATCAATATTATCTTCCATTACAGCACTGATTTTTTTTCTATTATGATCCTGATACCCTGAATAGGATTGATTATAAACTCCATGTAAATAATGATAATCGTGATTTCCCAAACACATCCTGATACGGGTATCTGCTCTTGCTTCTTTACAAATCTCTAAAAAATTGTCGTACTGTTTTGAAAAGGGAATGTCATAACTATCAAAATAATCGCCGGTAAAATAAAATTCCTTAAAATCGTTTTTTATGAAAGATTTCCAGTAAAGCCTGCCATGTATATCTCCAATAGCATAACGCGGAAGACCCGAATATTGTAACGAAGCCTCTTTTCCTATCGCTTTATTGGCAGCATCCATTATACAATTATACCATCAGACTATTTGGTCGTCCATTGCAAGAAAATTATTCTTTCAAAGTAACTGCTACCACAGCAATTTTTAAGAACCAGGAGGCGGTATGTTCATTGGCAGAACCATTGTTTCTTTGTCAACAAATGTTTCTATGAACGCAGTCTTTCCTTTAGCAGTTTCCATTAAAGCATTATCCAGGGCGGCATTATATTCGCGGCCCGAAGAAGCCCTTAAAGCAAGAATTCCATAAGCCTTAGCCAAAACACAAAAATCCGGGCTTTCTGATAATTCTGTTTCGGAAAATCGATCGGCACAAAATACATGTTGCCATTGACGAACCATACCCAGTGATTTATTATTAATAAGGATAATTAAAATTGGAACAGAGTAACGATTAAGAGTTGCCAATTCCCCGTTATTCATCCTGAACGAACCATCACCGGTAAAAAGCAGAACCGGTCGATCCGGATTTGCCAGTTTTGCTCCAAGCGCCGCACCAAGACCAAAACCCATGGCTCCGAGCCCTCCGGAACTGATAAATGATCGGGGGTTTGTAACCGGATAATATTGAGCCGCCCAAATTTGATGCTGCCCCACATCGGTAACTACTATGGTTTTGCTACTCATCCGTTTAGCCGTTGTTTCCATTATAAACCCGGGATGCAAAAAGGGTTCGGGTTTTTTCTTATGGTTACTCTTAAGTTTGTCTTCTGCAATTAATTTTTCAATTTCTCCGTTCCATTGATTTTCCAGAGATTTTGGAAGCTTTTTTATGATCGCATTAAGAATTACCTTTACATTTCCAATAACAGAAAAATCGGAAAACCGGTTTTTGTTTATCTCTGCCGGATCCACATCAATATGAAGAATCTGTGCATTCCGGGCAAAATGATCCGGTTTATTTGTTACACGATCGGAAAAACGGGCTCCAACAACAATGAGCAGATCCGTTTTTTGAACTGCCTTGTTTGATGCTGCAGTTCCGTGCATACCAATAAGTCCCGTACAAAGAGGAAATGAAGGAGAAATTGCTCCGATCCCCATAAGGCTTAACGCTATCGGGGCTTTTAGTCTGTTTGAAAGAATGGTTACTTCACGGGAAGCATCTGCAAGGTTAACTCCCCCTCCGGCGTAGATCATGGGCCGTGTTGCATGTTTTATCATTTCCGCAGCTTTCTTAATATCCGCATCACTGAAGGTAATGCTTACATTACGCTCGGAAAGACGCTTTGCCCGTGAGCCTACAACATCACCTTCTTCCCACTTTACATTTAAATTGTCTGTCCACCCGGTTTTGGCAGCACTAACATCAGCAGGAATATCTATTAATACCGGTCCTGGCCTTCCTCCGCGGGCTACAATAAACGCTTCCCGGACAACTTCAGAAAGTTCCCGAACATCTTTTACAATCCAATTGTGCTTAACAACAGGCATGGTAATTCCGGCAATATCTGTTTCCTGAAAACTGTCTTTGCCAAGAAGATGAAGCGGCACATTTCCCGTTACTGCTACCAGGGGAATTGAATCCATATAAGCTGCCGCAATTCCCGTTACAAGATTTGTGGCTCCCGGCCCCGATGTGGCAATACATACCCCGGTCTTGCCGGAAGCTCTGGCATAGCCATCTGCCGCATGTGCTGCATGCTGTTCATGACTTACAAGAATATGCCGTATCCTGTCCCTGTTTTTATAAAGTTCGTCATAGATGTGCAATACATAGCCTCCGGGAATACCGAAGATCGTATCTACTCCTTCCCTGATTAGAGACTCAACTAAAATGCGTGCACCGGAAAGAACCATTGTCCAATAATAACATGTTAAACAGCAAAAAGTCGCCGGGTTTTTCCAAAAAACTACAGTTTAAAACGTTCCGAGAATTCTTTTAAATGACTCCCAATAAAAAGGGCGCCATAACCTGTAATTACAATGCCGGTTATTATCCCCAAAGGAAGGAGAAATGAAGAGCCTTCATCCAGAGCGATACTGGTAAAATCCTGACCAAAAAAAACTGTAGCCAGGGAAAGAAGCAAAACAATCCCTGCAATTACCCAGCCTTTGACAGAAAACCCGCCCACGCCGAAAAAATGTTCTTCTGCTTCTTCACCAAAAGCCGATATATCAGCTTCGGCTTCCTGGTATATGGAGTTCATTATTGAATCGCTGAAATCCGGGGAAGAAGGAAAAAAATCAGTCCTCAGTAAAAAACGGGCTCTTTCGTAGTTTTCCAGATGAGCCGAACATTGTCCGCAGGTAATAATATGAAACGCCAATAAAAGCCTTTTTCCAAATGGAAGAGGAACTTCAGCTTTGTAGGCCGTATCAAGGGCATCATTACATTTCATTTTTCCTCCATAAAAAAATCACTAAAGACTATCGTCCAGCTTTTCCCTAAGCAGCTTCTTCGCCCTAAACACATGGGACTTTACGGTGTTTTCCGGAAAGCCCGTGATTACCTCAATCTCCTTGATTGAACAATCATAAAAAAAATACAAATCAACACAAACCCGGTATTTTTCGGGTAATTCCGCAACTGCGGAACGAACTGCCTCGGAAGCGGCAAACCGTAAAAGCTGCTGTTCCGGACCTTCTTCTGTTAACGGCTCCTCCGCCAGGCTGTGGTATTCTTTGCGGCGGTTAATATTGTTTACCGCCGTATTGTAGGCAATGCGGTACAGCCAGGTAGAAAACCGCGAATGCCCGCGAAACGAAGCAAGGCTCCTGTAACAGCGGATAAATACATCCTGGGTATAATCCGCCGCATCCTCCGCATTATGAAAAAAACCCATGCCCATTGCATGAACCTTCTGCTGGTACTGCTGTATCAACAGACGGAATAATTCCTTTTCTCCTGAAAGGATCTGCTCCACCAGCAGGCTTTCTTCACCCGAAAGCACTGGCGATTCTCCGCTCATGAACTGCGGTCGCTGCGTTTAATTAAATAATATGCAAGAAGCCCTACCCCCATAGCCAGGGGGATAATACCCCCTAGAAGTCCATAACCGGCATTTTCCATAATAGCCAAAAAAACTGTCAGGCTAATCCCAACACTTAAGAGGAGCAGGCCGGTTAAAAGACTAAAAGAAAGCAGATCAAAATCTGACTTTTTGTCCTGCCCGGCTTTGATCAAAAGAATTTTTCGGCGGTGGTGCCACAACAGATAAAAAAACACCACTATAGAACCCATAACTATACCTACAATGGGAATAATAGCGATGATTACCTGTGCAGCCGATGATTTGATCACCTTGTTCCTCCTGAACTACTAAGCTAGCGTTCAGTTTTACTTTAACCCGAAAATACCCTTCAGTCTATATTAGACCCCAAAAAGCTAATAATGTTGCGCTATGACAGTTTTCCCGCTATTACTCTGTTATATCCGGCAAGATCTTTATACAATGCCGGTTCAGAAAAACCATTGTCTTTCATAAGCACGGCAATTATTTCCATTTGGAAAGGATCCGCCTCCAGCACAAGATATCCGCCTTTTTCCAGAAATAAAGGTGCTTCTTTGATGATGCGCCGGATTATTTCCAAACCGTCAAAACCTCCATCCAGTGCAAGCCGTGGTTCATTCTTTACTTCAGGCATCAACAAGTCGATTTCACCGGACGGAATATATGGAGCATTGGCAGTAACAAGAAAAAAACGTGATTGTTTGTCTAAAGCATTAAATAGATCACCTTGTAAAAAAGTAATCGTACAACCCAGTGTTTCCGCATTTTTTCGGGCAATAACCAAAGCTTTATTCGACACATCAGCCGCACGGACTTCCAAATTGGGACATTCATGTTTAAGTGCTATGGCAACTGCCCCGCTCCCTGTACATAAATCAAGAACAGAACGGCCGATATCTGTACCCGAAGCATTGCAGGTATTTTTCGGCGATGTATCACAACGAAGTATAGCCAATGCTGTTTCTACAAGAATTTCGGTCTCCGGCCTGGGAACCAATACAGCAGGAGTAACAGTAAAATTCAACCCCCAAAATTCTTTTCGCTCCAAAATATATGCTATGCATTCTCCTCTGTATCTTCTTTCCAATAATTCAAAGTAACGCTTGCTTTTGGTTTCGCTTAATTCAGAATTATAATGGGTAATAAGCTTTTCACGGGAAAAACCCGACACTTCCGCAAGAAGCAGGACTGCATCAAGGTTGTGCGAAGCGATGTTTTTGGAAGACAAGAGGCGCTTTCCCCTGGTTAATAAATCTTCTATACAATTAGATTTGATATTCTGACGCACGATCGATACAGTCAATATAAGCTGTTTCCATATCATTCATGGCATTGGCAACAGCTTCTTTTTTGTTCTTTTTATATTCCGGAAGCCGTTCAGTCAGGTTAATGGAAGCGCCAATTTGAATAAGCAAACGTTTGGGATGAACGTTCAGAACCCGGTTTGAATAGGCTCCGCCCATAGTCCGGTTGGCAAAATCCCAGAGGTTTTGAGCATACTCTATCTTTACATAAAGAGGAGCATCTTCGGCAGGTACTGGCACTCTAAAATACCAGACAAAATCCACCAGTTCCATGTGACGGCTGGCATGCCATGCTTCACCCGCATTAAGATCCAAAAGAGCCCGTTCCAATAATGTCAGATGATCCAGACTGGTAACACCGGGAATTACCATCCTGTCCCAGCTAATTTGCCTTATCGAATACATTCGATCAAAAATTCCATTACTTCTGGGTTTTATTCCAAGGATATTTTCGGCTCTGCTCAGAGCAGCTTCCATAATTACATTCACACGTTCGTCAAAGCTTTGATCCTGAAGAACAGTAATTTTGTATCGCTTTTCATTTTGTTCCAGAATAGAATTCCTTGCGCGCGTAAGCCGTTCAGTAAAGCCTTCACTGTTCGTTTTAATTCCGGTATATTTTTCGATCTTTCTGATTAGTTTGTTTAAAGACCAACGTCCCATACTTCCATAACGAAAATGAATTGAAATGGGAAGTACTTCCACAGGACAATCAATCCCTTTTTTTTCAATCCGTTCTGCACACTGGAATCCTATACGAACCGTACCTTGCTCAAGACGAGGCACCGATTCAGTGGTATAGCTTACCTGACCTTCCGGAGCAATCGCCAGCGGGTAAGGCCCCTCGGTTACAGCCTTAAAAATTCTTTTCATTCCGGCAGTATCTATCTTGGAATGGTGAACCGGCATGGCTCCCAATCCAGGCATAATCCAGCGGGCAATACCTCCGCCCCAGCGGGCTACTTCATAACCATATACAAATGCCACATAGGGTTTTTTGGAGAATTTTATCCCTTCTATCCAGGCCTTGCGGCGGAGAATAAAAAGTATAAACCACATTAAAATTTGTGCTTCCCCTCCGTTTGGGTGGCGAAAGGCAAGAATGCACCGGCTTTTTCCTGCCAAAGCTCTTTTATATGCTTCATAAAAAGGACGTCCATTTCGTATGACTATCCGTACAATACCCAAGCCAAAGAAAAGATAAAATCGACCCAACAAAAAACAGACAACGAGAATAAATTTGGACATATGAGGTTCCGGCAGCTTACGATTGGGTAATGCGGAAGTAACCGGTTTTATGTAAGGTTTATACATTAAGAACATTACTCCCGTTTGACAGTGAGGATTAGGCAGGTTTTTTCACTGGCTCTGTCTTTCCCAATAGTAACATTTGGCCGCCGGTAACTTTGCAATTCATGATTTGCACCCTCATTTTCATTTGCTTCAACATTCCATTTGGTACTGTCTATTCTTGAGCCGTGAAAATCATCATAAAAAATTAAATTACCTTCTTCGTTAAGGACACGCACAAAATCAACATACATGGCAGCTTGAAAGTTGTTCTTTTCGTTCAAGGCATTGATTTCACTTATCTTGTCCCGGCCAATGATCCCCGTATACTCTCCGCCTGCCGCCAGGTTAATAACAATGGAAAAAGGCTGGCAAAAGTACTTTTCCAGTTCCGGAGTAATTTCCATTTCAAAATACGGTTTTACCTGTCCCCGGTATTCCGCAGGCAATTTATCCAAATCCAGGTACATTCTAATCCATTTCTGGTTCCAGATCATGGTAATTAAATGAAAATCGCCGTACTGTAATCTATACATATTGGTTTTGAAAATAGTATGGCTCGGATGACCTTTATCCTGCTGTAAAGACCCCCAGTGAGCGGCAGCGCTGATTAACCTGTCCTGGGTTCCCGATGTAATACCCGAAAAGTGACCCATTTCAAAAAGGCCTATTTCACCGCAATCCGGCCAGGGGGTTTTACCGTAATCGGCGCCTACTAGCCGTACAGCAGGCCACAAACCATTGGCAGTGTGGGGAAGCTTTACACTAATATCAAGACGGCCGTACTGAAAGCTGAATTTCCCCAGGGTGTTTACCCTGCCGGAAGTAATGGTCTGGGGTGATGTACGAGGTGATTGACCGTAAACCGCCGCTGTTATTACAAAAATTGCACAGAAAATGGCAATCTGCCTTATGAAAGCTTTTATAGAAATCATCCCCTTTATAATAAACAAAAATGCAAAAAGAATCGAGTCGCCGAAAAGGCAGTACCTTGTCGTACAGCAATACATGCGCTACATTTGGAATATACCGATAATACGAAAAACCAGCGTTTTCAGGAATATGGATAAAAAAGCTGAAAGACGCCATTGCCAAAGCCCACATTGACCGCCGGATAGACCGCCTTTCACGTGGAAACCCCGGCGATGTGAAGCCTATCGGCGATGGTTGTTCGGAAATGCATATTGACTACGGTCCTGGTTATCGTATCTATTACAAAGATACCTTTACGGCAATTGAAATAAAGCCAATTTGGCGGTATTTTTTCTACATGAAGATACTTTCCGGTATAGCTGCTGTACCAGGCATTGCAATTGGCAAGGCTTTTCTGTACTCAGAAGATCTAGAAACTCCTCGCTATATTATCCCCCAGGAACAAAGCACGGAAGAGATGAAGCGCTTTATAAGGGCAGTGGAGGAAGTATCGGCAGAACTGCGTATTCTGCGGGAAAAAGCCAAAACCAGGGAACAAGATGGTATTTTTGCCGCTCATCAGTTAATGGTAGAAGACCAGGACTTCCATTACAAAGTTAAGGCCCGGTTTGAAACAAATTACGAAAACATCGAATGGGTTGTTTCCGAAGTAGCCCGGGAGCTTTCTCGCAAACTCATAGAGTCTCCAAATGAATACCTTAGGGAACGAACCGCTGATGTGGTTGATGTTTCCAGACGCATAATAAGAAATCTTTTGGGAATTAAACGTTTTTCCCTTGCCGATTTACAGGAAGAAGTAATTCTTGTTGCCAGGGATCTTCTTCCTTCGGAGGTTCTTGCATTTAACAAGGACAAGGTAAAAGCACTTCTGCTGGATGCCGGTTCCCGGACAAATCATGCAGCGATACTCCTCCGTTCCTTCGGCATCCCGGGAGTATTTGGCCTTTCTTCGGTAACCCGGGAAATTACAAACGGCAGCCTGATTATTGTTGATGGCGGAACAGGACAGGTATTTATAGAACCCGACAACGAAACAACCAGACGGTATAAAGAACAACTCGCTAACCAGGAGCAGTCGGCTGTAAACCTTTCTGTCCTTAAAGATTTTCCCGCAGCAACCACCGACAGCCGCCGTGTGAGTCTTGTGGCCAATATTGAACTTCCGGAAGAAGCTGAAGAAATTGCACGTTACGGCGCCGAAGGAATAGGCCTTTATCGTTCGGAATTTTTGTTTCTTCAAAACGGACGTAATTCGGAAGAAGAACAACTGGAAGCCTATAGCAGAGTTGTCAAAGCGATGAACGGAAAACCTGTTACAATTCGTACCGTAGACCTTGGGGGAGAAAAGGCATTGCCGGCCATAGCAAATGAAAACGAAAAGAATCCTCTTATGGGCTGGAGGGCTATACGGTTTTCCCTGTCTTTGCCGGATCTGTTTAAAACGCAATTACGTGCAATATTGCGTGCCAGTATTCATGGAAAAGTGCAGATAATGTTTCCCATGATCTCAAATATCGAAGAACTGGAGCAGGCGCTTTTTTTACTGGAAGAAGCACGAATGGAATGCCGTAAAAAAAATCAGGGTTTTGCAGATGATATAAAAATTGGAACGATGATCGAAATTCCTTCGGCAGTAATGACCGCTGATATTCTGGCTAAAAAATCAGACTTTTTTTCTATTGGTACAAACGACTTGATTCAATACACCCTGGCGGTAGATCAGGAGAATGAAAGAGTACGACATCTGGCAAAGGGAACTCAAATTGCCGTTCTTAGGCTTATCAAACAAACCATCGACGCTGCCCACGCTGCAGGGATACATGCGGCGATGTGCGGAGAAATGGCAGGAGATCCCGCAGCAGCTGCGTTACTGCTTGGTCTCGGATTGGATGAATTCAGTATGAACGCTTCCGCTATTCCTCAGGTAAAACATATTATACGCAATGTCAGTATTGAATCCTGCAAGGCTCTGGCAGAATCAGCGCTGACCAGCACTTCGCATAAGCAGGTACAGGAACTGATACGGGATTGGTACAGCAAACATCTACCAAGTCTTACCCTTGCTTCTGATATGATTTTGGAAACACAGGCTCAAACATGAATTTAGAAGAAAAAGAAAAAGCATCTATAGTGTATGATCCCCAGCTTCAGTATCGCAATCTCCCTGCCGTTGCTTTGGTAGGCAGACCCAATGTAGGCAAGTCAACGCTTTTTAACAGACTGCTTCACCGACGCAGGGCAATCACTGATCCTACACCCGGTGTAACCCGGGACCCAATAGAAGAAAAAGCTTTTATTGCCGGAAAACCCCTGCGGCTTATTGATACCGGCGGCTTTAAAATTGACAGAGCAATTCCGGAAGACGATAAAAACGGACTAAATTCTGTTTTGGATAAACTGGTAGTCGAACGGACACTGGAAATTATTAAAAGTGCAGACTTAATAGTTTTACTTCTGGAAGCCGGTGAACTTACCGCAGAAGACGAAGAATTTATTGCTCTTCTTCGTCCCCATTGGTCAAAACTAATTGCCGTTGTAAATAAAACCGAAGGCGGCCGCCGTGAAGCAGAAGCCTGGAATACAGCACAGTACGGTTTTGAAGAATTGTTGTTTATTTCTGCTGAACATGGGGATCGTATTAATGAACTGGAAGCGGCGATTGTTGTTCGTATTGATTTTTCTGCAGTAACACTGGACGAGGGAGAAGCCGATACCATTGCCCTGGCCATTTTAGGAAAACCCAATACGGGAAAATCTACCCTTTCCAACCGCCTGACTGCGTCGGCGGCTTCTATTGTAAGTACCGTACCGGGTACCACACGGGATGTGGTAGAAGGGGAATTCCGTTACAAAAATAAAAACTTCCGTGTTCTTGATACTGCGGGGATACGGCGTAAATCGAAAGTAACGGAAAACATTGAGTACTATTCGGTAAACCGTGCGGTTAAAACCCTGGACAAAGCCAACATCGTGTTTTTGTTAATTGACGCCCAGGAAGGTTTAACCGAACAGGACAAGAAAATTGCCGCCCTTGCCTGCGATAAAGGCCGGGGGATTATTTTTGCGTTAAACAAATGGGACACCATGCCCAAAGTAAAAAATGCCCTGACTGCGGTAAAAGACAAGATTCACTTTTTTTTCGGCCAAATGGAGTATGCCCCCATCGTTCCGGTTTGTGCAACCGAAGGATCGGGAGTGGACGAGTTACTGGAAACAGCAATCCGCATGAATGCCCAACTTCACCGTCATACCGAAACTTCCGTTCTAAACCAGGCTCTTGCACGATGGCTGGAAGAAAACCCGCCACCTCAGGGTCCCAAAACCCGCTTTAAAATAAAGTACGCCGTTCAGATTTCTTCCAATCCGGTAAAATTTGCTTTTTTCGTAAGCCGTTCCGGAGCAGTAAGCGAAGCGTACAAATCATACCTTTGCAATAAAATCCGTAAAGATCTTGGCTATCGCAATATCCCGATAGAAGTGGAAATTCGCCCTTCTCAAAAAGAAAGAGAAAGGTAATGGCTTCTTTTACCAGTCCGGAAGCCGAACATATTCTTGGAATAAAAAATTCCGTGCTTCGTTACTGGGTCGATGAAATGCCCCTGATTCAGCCAAAAAAAGATCTTTCCGGACGCCGGATTTTTTCCGGCAGAGATATGCGCCTGCTTCTTCGCCTTAAACACCTGCTCTACGAACGCCATCTTTCTATAGACGGTGCAAGAAAACAACTGGAAACAGATCTTTCCAGCAAAAACCAGGACTTACGGGCAGAATTGGATGCAGTGCGATCGGAGCTTTTGGATTTACTGGTGCAGGTAAAAAATTAATGCGATAGTAAATCCGCTAAAACGTTATTCCAAATTCAGGGATTTTGCGGTTTTTGGCGAAAGCATACGATTTTAGCCGCAGATATAAAAATGTAAAAAAACATTGACTTGATTCAAAAGACACCTCTATAATATATCAAAGCAGCCTGGTGCTTAAATGAAAAACATAATAGGAGGAAAGCTTCAAAACCAGGATAATGTAAGCTGAAACGAATATGGGTTTTATTGAGTTTTTTATCAGCATCCTGTCAACACCCGCAGTTCTGGTCGGTGTTTTTGCAATGCTGGGACTTATCCTGCAGGGAAAACAGATTGAAGAAGTAATTAAAGGGACATTTAAAACAATTGTCGGTTTTATGGTTCTTTCCGCCGGTGCGGGTTACCTGGTAGGAGGATCGCTTAACAGCTTTGGTGTCGTCTTTAATGCTGCTTTCGGTGTAACCGGAAGCACGCCTAACAACGAAGCTGTCGTAGCCATAGCGCTTAAAGATGTGGCATCCACTACTGCCTACATCATGGTGGTTGGAATGATTGCAAATCTTGTTCTGGCACGTTTTTCCAAAGCAAAATTCATCTTTCTTACGGGACATCACACCCTGTTTATGGCCTGTCTTTTGGCTGTAGTTCTGAATTTTGCAGGTCTCGAAATGTGGCAAACCGTTGTCGGCGGCGGTCTGATTCTCGGCCTGGTAATGGTTCTTATGCCAGCACTTGCCGAATCAACAATGAAAAAAGTAACGGATGGCGCCGACATCAGTCTTGGGCATTTTGGAACTCTGGGTTACTGGATTTCTGCACAGACCGCAAAAATCGTAAAAGGAAAAACAAAAACCGAAGACATCACTTTTCCTCAACGGCTTACCTTCCTTCGGGATACCATCGTTGCCATTAGTATTACCATGGTATTCTTCTTTCTTATTATTTCGATTGTTGCCGCAACTAAAGGGGAATTTTCTCCAAACGGCGGGCTTTACTATCTTCTGGCCGGAGAAGGCGGGCTTCACTCTTCATGGATAGTCTGGGCAATCGTTCAGGGTCTTTCTTTCGCCGCTGGTGTTTCAGTTATTTTAACCGGTATCCGGCTTATCCTTGGTGAAATTGTCCCTGCCTTTAAAGGAATTGCGGAAAAACTCGTTCCCAATGCAAAGCCTGCTCTTGACTGCCCCATTGTATTCCCCTATGCACCCAATGCAGTACTTATTGGATTCCTTTCATCTTTTATAGGCGGTGTAGTTGGGTTGGGAATTATTACCGGTATTAACGCCGGCATAACCACCGGTTTTGCCCTGGCAATAATTCTTCCCGGTGTTATCCCTCACTTCTTCTGCGGCGCAACTGCCGGTGTTTTCGGTAATGCGGAAGGCGGACTAAGAGGCTGTATCGTTGGAGCGTTTATCCACGGGCTGGTTATCACTTTCCTTCCAGCTCTGCTGTATATGGTACTTGGTCAAATTGTCGGTCAGGGAACAACCTTCGGGGATTCAGACTTTAGTCTTGTCGGACTTACCCTGGGCAGCCTTTCTCTGGTAATTAAAGAATGGGGTCTTTTTATTATCTGTGTGATTCTATACTTGCTTCCGATAATCATTTCCCCGTTTATAAAAGGAAAAAAAGCATAAGCCGTTGAGCTTGTTCCAAAAAATGAAGTTTTGGAACAGCCTCCGTTTATTCAAAGGTTGATGTCCGGATGCTTATCAGCAACCGGACATTAGTCTTTATTTTTCCGGTTTTTTTTATATCACATTAAGGTGGATAACATGGCAATCAGGAATATAGTATGCTGCTGCGGTATGGGAATGGGAACCAGCTTGTTGGCAAAAATGAATGTTGAAAAAGCATTAGGCAATATCGGCGTAAAAGGTGTTGATGTAGAACATTCTACACTGTCAGAAGCAAAGGGCAGTAAATACGATCTCTATGTAGTCAGTAAAGATCTGGCAGAAGCGGCAAAGACTCTTTCCAGTGTATTAATCATCGATAACCTTATGGATATCAAGGAATTAGAGAAAAAGCTGAAAGAAGCTTTTGGTCTTTAACAAAAAAACCGATTTACAATAATTTGTGGAAGCCATAGAAAAACTTCTTCCCCTAATCGAAAAAAACTTTCCTATTCCCGGCCGTTTTCGGGAAAAGCTGCCATTTGACATAGCAGATCTTTCACGGCTTCTTACCAGTGCCCGCGGTGAACGAGATGGCGGATACCTCAACCGTCCCAATATGCTTTCCGCTTATCTTCGTTATTTTTTGCCGTGGAATGTGTTCCGCCTTTGTAAGCTTTTTTCATTAAAAGCCGGCGTTCAGGCCGAACAAAATAACAAAAACATTTTATCTGCTCTGTCAGACGGTGATATAGTAACCGATCTTGGTTCAGGCCCTTTAACATTGCCCATTGCCCTATGGATTGCTTTTCCGGAACTTCGCAATGTAAAACTTGAATTCCGCTGCGTTGATAAAAGCGCCGCAATCCTTGACGCCGGGTACAAATTGTTCAAAGCACTTTGTGCAATTTCCAGTAGTAACACCTCCGGTAATGTTCCGGGATGGAAGATAAAAACCATTCATGATTCGATTGGAGCACCGATTCGCGGTAAACCGGCAAAGTTTGTAACGGCTGTTAATGTATTTAACGAAGTTTATACAGAAATGCAGCGCAGCAGTATTGAACGAAGCGCAGAAAAAACTGCCGCTCTTCTTTGCAGACTCTGCGCAGGTAACGGATCTATTCTTGCGGTTGAACCGGGGAATCCCCAGGGCGGCGCTTTTATTTCCGCTCTACGCGCTGCTCTACTTGAAAAAGGGAAATATCCAGCCGCACCTTGTACTCACACCGAAGTATGTCCGCTCCCGGGCATCAATACATTATCGGGAAATACGCCACATCAGGCTCACAGTACAAAAAACAAATGGTGCCATTTTGCTTTTAATACAGATACTGCACCGTACGCGCTTCACGAACTTTCACTTAAAGCCAGAATACCAAAAGAACGAGCCACACTGAGTTTTTTACTGGCAGGGCCGAAGTACACAACAAAAGGTAAACCGGATTTAAAATTACTGCCAATCAGAATCGTTTCCGATACCTTCCCGGTTACCTCCCAAAAAAACAACATAGGCTGTTACGGTTGTTCAGAACAAGGAATGGTTTTAGTAACCGGAAACAGAACACAATTTAATGCTATTTTACATGGCTCACTTTTGACTCTTTCCCTTCCGGAAAAAGAACAACGGGATGCCAAAACCGGAGCTTTGATCATCCCGCTATAAAATATTTTTCTTTTTCTGTTACTTATTTTGCGGAATGTCCGGCACTGACGCAAAACCTTTTGCCAAATCATCATCGCTGGGGATCTTGTCGGTAAGTGTTTTTGCGTTGTACTGCATATAAGCCGAAAGATCAAAATAGCCGGTACCGCTAAGACCGAACAGAATAACTTTTTTCTCACCGGTCTTTTTGCATTCCAGCGCTTCATCAATGGCTGCCTTGATCGCATGGGACGATTCCGGTGCAGGGAGTATTCCTTCTGTTTTCATAAAGCGGATTGCCGCATCAAAAACATCGGTCTGGACTTCCGAGCGGGCTTCGATATAACCGTCGTGGTAAAGTTTACTCAGTATCGGACTCATGCCATGGTAACGCAGCCCGCCGGCATGATTGGCAGACGGAATAAACCCGTTCCCCAATGTATACATACGCAGAAGCGGCGTTGTTTTGGCAGTATCACCGAAATCGTACACATAACGGCCGCGTGTTAAAGACGGACAGGAAGCGGGCTCCACGGCAATAAACCGCGCATTGGATTTACCTGCAAGCTTTTCTCCCATAAAAGGAGCAATAAGCCCGCCAAGGTTCGAACCGCCCCCCGCACAGCCTATGATGATATCAGGCTTAATCCCAAACTTGTCCATAGCAGCTTTTGTCTCAAGCCCTATTACCGATTGATGGAGCAGTACATGATCAAGAACACTGCCCAGCACATAACGGCACTTGTCGGTCTTTATCGCCATTTCCACCGCTTCGGAAATGGCGCAGCCAAGGGAGCCTCCGGTGTCCGGATCGATTTCGAGAATTTTCTTTCCCGAATCCGTAGTATCCGATGGCGAAGGAACGACCTTTGCACCGTAAGTTTCCATTACTGCTTTGCGGTAAGGCTTCTGTTCGGAACTTACCTTTACCATATATACAGTAAGATCAAGACCATAAAAACCACATGCCATTGCCATGGCTGTCCCCCACTGGCCCGCGCCGGTTTCGGTTGTGAGTGTCTCCAGACCTTCTTCCTTTGCATAGTACGCTTGGGGTCCTGCCGAGTTCAGCTTGTGGCTGCCTGAAGTATTTGTCCCTTCAAACTTATAATAAATCTCCGCCGGTGTTCCCAGCTCTTTTTCCAGGTAATATGCCCGGATAAGCGCCGATGGCCGGAATGCCCGGTAAAAGTCCAAAAGCCTTTCCGGTATAGGAACCATTTTTGTACTGTCATCCAGTTCCTGCCTTACAAGTTCTTTACAGAAAATTGCCTCCATATCCGACGCAGTAACCGGCTGCAAAGTTCCCGGATGCAGAATAGGATCGTGTTTTTCCTTCATATCGGCCCGCAGGTTGTACCAAAACTTGGGCATCTCTTCTTCGTTCAGGTAAATACGGGTTGGAATTGTGTTGGCCATTTTTTGCCTCCTCCTAAAAGTTTTTTGGGCAAATCCTTGAATATCCAAAGAAATAGTCTTAATGCCCTGTTAAAAGTATCGTTTCTGTCTATAGAAACGTTTCTCTATAGAGAAACATACTTGGAAATGAATATTTTGTCAAGAGAAATACAAGAAAAATTCAAAAAATATTATAATCTCGTATTCTTCAAATATCTTTTTTTCCTTATGAATAGATTTATACATCCAATATGCATAATCCATACAAACACCGTAAAATAAATCTGTTTTTGTTGTATCGTCTCATATTAACTCTTTTTTAGTTCGCTTTTGCCCATTGCTTTCCAAAAACTATTGTGTATCATCTTCTTCAATCATTGGTATTTCCTGCAATGAAGTACCTGCAATACCTTTAATTGAACCTAAAAAACCATTTGTGTTTAGTATTATTTTTTCAAGCTGCTTTTCACGGGTTTTCCATATTCTTTCCATTTTACTTCGTTCATCAAGATACCCTTTCTGTAAATCACTAAAGCTTTCAAGTATCACGCCGATTTGTGCTAAAAATTCTTTACCTGAGAGATAATCATAGAGCATTTGCATTTTTTCACCCTTATTAGTTTGAGACGCATGAGCTTCATTAACCCTGATAATACTGTCACGCAGTACAAGTGCAAGTCCCTTAAATTCAGTAAATGTGCAAATCCATACCCCTTCTTTTTGCCCGATTCGTTCAATATCATCAGGAAGCGCATCGGTAACCAGCACGCAAATATCGGCCCTTACACGGCTGCCATCTTCTTTTAGTTTTCCTATCCAGTCCCTTCCATATGCTTTTGTTCGTTTGCTTTCATAAACGATAATTCCAATTTCGTTTCCGACGTTGTTACGAACCTTTTGAATAACATCAGCCCCACTTTTGCCTTTGGGAACAGGTTCTATTATATCAAAACGAAATGTGTCTTTGAGTATGTCTTCAATGGCCAATTCCTGAACTTCACCCTGTAATTGCATCGATCCTTGCTCGGCTTTTCGTTTCATTTCTTCTGCAAGAGCGGTTTGATCATCAAGTTTCTTCTGCAATTCATCAATTTTTAAAACATTTTCCTCCACTACTTCTTTTTTAATCCGTTCCAGTTCAGATGCAAGATGTGTCTTATGAGAATCACGTTCATCTTTCAGTTTTTTGAAAAATTCTGCATCTTTCTCTGCTGTTATTTTGGATTCAATTTCTTCTTTTTCGAGTTTTATTTTCTCCAACTCGGATTTTGTCTTATTCAACTCAATTACTTGTTCAGTTTTTTCCTTGAGTGATTTTTGAAGAGACTCAATAGCTTCTTCATTTTCTTTTGCAAATTCTTTGCTTCGCTTATCTAATTCATCATTTAACCGTTGTTTATACTCTTTTTCCTTTTCTTTTGTTATTGTCGCTTCAATTTCAGTTTTTTCGTTTTGGAGTTTTTCTATCTCAGCAAGTTGTTTACTACTTTTAGCGGAAAACTCGATTTTGAGGCGTTCTTCAATCTCTTGACTTAAAGCCATATTTACATCAATTTCTGTTCCACAGTTTGGACACTTAATTTTTTTAACCGTATTCATACCCTCTCTCCTTACATTATACTTGGCCAATACCCTATTAGATAATCACCATCATTTTTCACAATAACAATATCCTGGTTTTCATGCGGTTCACATATTTTTAATTTCTGAATTCCTAATTTATTAGTCATGAATATCTATATTTTAGCCATTTCCATGAGCACTAACAAGTATGTACACATTTCAAATATGGTTAGGGACAACAGAGACAATTTATATAACATTTATCCAACAAAACAACGTATTCTTTTATAACTTCTTCAACGGCTTTATCGTTTTCAAGCCCCAATCATAATGACTTGATGTCGCAGAGATTAAATACGATCCCAGCGATGTTGTTCCGGTCCACTGGTATTTTTTCTTGGTAAATAACTCATCGTCAGAATGTTTTTCGATTAAAGCTATCATATCTTTATAGCTTTTCTTCAACAAAGCTATGGCCTTTTTCAGATCCGTCCCTTTATATTTTTCCCATATTACACGATTCAACGCAGGCAGCGTTTGAAAGGTATAGCCTTCTGCTGGAATCGCAGGCTTTTTGCCCGACATTCCGGTTTTGTACCAGGATGCCATCATCAAATGCCATTCGTGTAAATGGCATATAACATCACTTACCGTTTTATCACGATCATTCAATTCATCATGTTTGAATGTCTTGTTTTTTATTTCGTTCGGCAGTTCATCAATCAATCCGAAAAGTTTATTTAAATTGATTTCTGCTGATTGCAGCAATTCCTTTTTATTTATTGGTCTTGACATTTTTTACCTCCGGCTGTGTTTTTTTCGCTACAATGATATATAATTACCATTATGAGTAATTCTGACAAGAGCGTTACAAAGACATTTGGCATTCTTACCGCCGGCGGAGACTGTCCGGGACTGAATGCCGCTATACGAGGTGTATGCCGGGCCGCTTACGACCGGTATCATATGAATATACTGGGAATAGCCGGAGGTTACCGGGGGCTTATCAACGGAGATATCCGGCCCTTGCATCCGGGGGATTTTTGGGGGATTCTGACACGAGGCGGAACTATTCTGGGAACCAGCCGTGAAAAACCCTTTAAATCAAACGAGATAGGCGAAGACAAGGTAAAAGAAATCAAAGATAATTACCGCAAACATAAACTTGATGCCCTGGTAGTACTGGGGGGGAACGGAACCAACACAACCGGGTATCTTTTGGCTCAGGAAGGACTCAACGTTCTGGGGCTTCCCAAAACTATCGACAACGACATAGAAGGCTGTGAACGGAGTTTTGGGTTTCATTCTGCTATGGCAGTTTGTACCGATGCTATCGACAAGCTTCATTCCACCGCCGAAAGTCACAACCGTGTAATGGTGATCGAAACCATGGGCCGCAAGGCCGGCTGGCTGGGTTTGTATTCGGGCATAGCCGGCGGCGGAGATGTGATCATTATTCCGGAAATCCCTTACGATATAAAAGCAATAGGACGGCACCTTAAAGAAAGAGCAAAGAATGGAAGAACTTTTTCCATTGTAGTAGTCGCCGAAGGAGCCCTTTCGGCAGAAGAAGCAAACATGGAAAAAAAAGAGCGAAAAAAAATTCGCAACGAAATGGCTTATCCTTCCATCGCCTACCGGGTGGCCGCAGAAATCGAAACTGAAACAGGAATGGAAACCAGGGCTACAGTTCTTGGTTATGTACAGCGCGGCGGTATACCCAGTGCGTCCGACCGTGTTCTGGCCACCCGTTTCGGCACATTCGCAGCAGATATGCTGGCCAGGGGCGAATACGGCAAAATGGTCGCTCAAATAGCAAATGAAGTTGGTTCCGTAGACCTTTCCGTTCCTGCGGGAAAAACAAAAAAAGTTCCCACCGACGATCCTATCCTGGATACCGCAGTGGCCGTAGGAACCTGCCTGGGGGTATAAGCCCAATCTTCAATGTAAGGAAATGGCATGCTGACTGAAACCCTATCCATCGGCGGCATGACATGTGCAGCCTGTTCTGCAAGAGTAGAAAAGGCAATCCGCAAACTGGAAGGTATAAAAAGCGCCACGGTAAATCTTGCAACAGAAAAGGCAACGGTTATCTATGATCCCGCCACCCTGCGGCTTTTGGCAATAAAAGAAGTTGTTACAAAAGCAGGCTATACAGTATTGGAAGTTTCAAAAGAAAAAGCAGACGAAGACAAGACCCGCAAAGAACGGGAAATTAAAATCCTTAAAACAAAATTGATTATTGCCGTTTCATTTGCTGCTCCCCTGCTCTATATCGCAATGGCTCCCATGATTACCGTGTTCAGTCTTCCCTTTCCAAAAGCCCTGGCGCCGATGGAAAACTCCCTTGTCTATGCTCTCTTTCAATTGCTGCTGACAATTCCCATCGTCATTGCTGGTTACCGGTTTTATACCGTAGGTTTTAAAAATCTCCTGCATCGCAGTCCCAACATGGATTCCCTTATTGCCGTTGGAACAACATCGGCGGTTGTTTTTAGCCTTTACAATGTATGGCAAATTATCAGGGGAGATCACATGGCGGTAGAATCTCTGTACTTTGAAAGCGCCGGGGTAATAATCGCCCTGATCCTTTTAGGGAAGACCCTTGAGGCAATATCCAAAGGCCGCACAAGTGAGGCAATAAAAAAACTTATGAGTCTTGCGCCGAAAACGGCAATCATCATCAAGAACGGCGAAGAAAAAGAAATTCCCGCCGACAATGTAATCCCCGGTGATATTATCGTAGTAAAGCCCGGCGCAAAGATTCCGGTTGATGGTATGGTTACCGAGGGACAAAGCGCAATAGACGAATCGATGCTGACCGGGGAGAGTATGCCGGTTGACAAGAAGCCGGGCGACCAGGTTTACGGAGCCACCATTAACGCCAACGGCGTTATTCGCTTTAAGGCGGAAAAAGTCGGCGAAGATACAACATTGGCGCAAATCATCAAACTGGTGGAAGACGCTCAGAGTACCAAAGCGCCGATTGCCCAACTGGCCGATATTGTTTCCGGCTATTTTGTCCCTATTGTATGTATAATCGCCCTTACCGCCGGAATTGCATGGTTTACTGCGGCTTCATTTAACATCATTAGCCTGCCTCACGGAAAATCTGCGCTGGAATTTTCCCTTACAATTTTTATTTCCGTGCTGGTTATCGCCTGCCCTTGCGCTCTCGGCCTTGCCACACCCACGGCAATTATGGTGGGAACCGGCAAAGGCGCAGAAAACGGCATCTTAATTAAAGGCGGCGAAGCGCTGGAAACCGCCCACAAAATTCAAACGATTGTGTTTGATAAAACCGGAACAATTACCGAAGGCAAAAGCGAAGTAACCGATGTGGTGCCTGTTGCAGGAATAGAAAAAGAACATCTGTTGCAGATAACAGCTTCCGCCGAAAAGGGAAGTGAACATCCGCTGGGTCAGGCAATTGTACGGGAAGCGGAAAAGCATAACATTGCACTGTTTGCCGTTACCAATTTTAAAGCCATTCCCGGTAAAGGGATTGAAGCCATTATTAACAACATTGCTATGGAAGGATACCGTATTTCTGTAGGCAACAAAAAACTTATGGACGAGCTCGGTATTACCCTGACAGACCTTGATGCTGTTTCCGACCGGCTGGCATCGGAAGGAAAAACACCGATGTACGCTGCCCTTGACGGAAAAATCGCAGGGATTGTAGCAGTGGCAGACGTAACAAAAAAGAGCAGCAAAGAGGCTATTGAGCGGCTTCATAAATTGGGTATTGAAGTTGCCATGATCACCGGGGATAATAAAAAAACCGCTGCGGCCATTGCAAAACAGGTGGGGATTGACCGGGTGCTTTCCGAGGTGCTGCCTCAGGATAAATCCGCCGAAGTTAAAAAGCTGCAGGACAAAGGCCGCAAGGTAGCTATGGTAGGAGACGGCATTAACGATGCCCCGGCGCTGGCACAGGCGGACATAGGCATTGCAATAGGAAGCGGAACAGATGTGGCAATGGAATCGGCGGACATTGTGCTAATGAGGAACGATCTGATTGATGTTTCCACAGCGATCAATTTAAGCAAGCGGACAATTCGTACGATTAAGCAAAACCTGTTCTGGGCATTTGGATACAATGTACTTGGAATCCCCATTGCCGCAGGGCTGCTGTACCTTTTCGGCGGACCGCTTCTTAACCCGATGTTTGCCGCCGCCGCCATGAGCATGAGTTCCGTGTCGGTGTTAACCAATGCACTAAGACTGAAAAGATTTAAAGCGTAAGGAGTTTTTATGTCAGGCAAAAATTACCGGTTCGAGACCATTCAGGTTCACGCAGGACAGGAACAACCGGATCCTGCTACGGGCTCACGAGCGGTTCCGATTTACCAAACAACATCGTATGTATTCCCCAGTTCCAAATCGGCGGCAGATCGTTTTGCCCTGACCGAGGCAGGCAATATTTACACACGCATTATGAACCCCACATGGGACGTGTTTGAACAGCGTATGGCCGCGCTCGAAAAAGGCGCCGCCGCTCTTGCAGTTGCTTCCGGTCAGGCCGCCACCACCTGCACGATTCAAAACATCGCCCGGACAGGCGATCATATTATTTCGGACAAACAGATCTACGGCGGCACTCATAACCTTTTTGCAAACACCTTTAAAGATGTGGGCATAGAAACAACTTTTGTTGACGGCAGCAATCCGGCCAATTTTGAAAAGGCAATAAAGCCCAACACAAAAGCACTATTCTTTGAAACTCTGGGCAACCCCAATTGCAGTATTATAGACATTGAAGCCGTCGCAGCCATTGCACACAATAACGGTATTCCATTAATTGCGGATAATACCTTTGCCACACCCTATCTTCTAAACCCAATCGAATACGGCGCAGACATTGTAGTACAATCGGCAACAAAATTTATCGGCGGACATGGAACAAGTATTGGCGGCGTAATCGTAGACAGCGGAAAATTCGACTGGGCGCACAACGACAAATTCCCCGGCCTTTCAAAACCTAACCCCAGTTATCACGGCATTGTCTTTACCGATGCGGCAAAAAACCTCGCCTTTATCGTTAAGGCCAGGACTACCCTGTTACGCGATACTGGAGCCGCTTTATCACCTTTCAACGCCTTCCTCTTTTTGCAGGGACTGGAAACGCTTTCCCTTCGCGTAGAACGCCATGTCTTTAATGCGCTAAAAGTAGTTGATTTTTTAAAAAATCATCCGTTAGTTGAACAAGTGAATCATCCTGTTTTAACGGAACACCGCGATCATAACCTTTACAATCGTTATTTTCCGCGGGGAGCAGGTTCTATCTTTACGTTCGAGATTAAGGGTGATTCGGAAAAGGCACAGCAATTTACCGAAAAACTCAACCTCTTTTCGCTGCTGGCAAACGTTGCGGACGTTAAGTCGCTGGTAATACACCCGGCTTCCACCACCCATTCCCAGATGAACGAACAGGAACTGCTTGAAGGCGGAATTAAACCCAATACAATCCGGCTCTCTGTCGGCACCGAACACATTGATGATATTATTGATGATTTAGCGCAGGGATTCGAAGCAGTGCGGTAAGGAACTCTTATTAAACCACAGATTACACGGATGTTAGCTGAAAATCATCATGATCCCATTTGCAACATGACGGATTTTTATTTCACTATCTACAGTAAAATTTCTGTTGGTAATTGGGCTATACCAAACATCATGATCGCCCTTGCCATGCCGCACGAAATGACAGTCATATTCTCGTAGGATCTGGCGTACCTTTTTTTCATATTCTGCCATTTACATTAAAACTGCCTCAGATTCCATTTTGAATATCAAATGAATTCCTGTATGCGGCATATTGTTAAGTTCCAGTAATTCCGGCGCAGCGAGTTTCACACGATTAATAAGAGTATCAATGGAATAATCTTCAAGTAATATAGGAATTTCATCATTTTCGGCATACCATTTTTGCGCCTCATCATCAAACGCTATAATTATTGTATACTCATTCATAATTGTAACTATAATAGTAAACAAGGGAAAGGGCAAGCAGATAATATAAACGCAACCGTACCTAATTCACCTGTTAAGCGTATGCGTTCTTATTCGAAAGTCTGGTTTAATACCCCGCGGCTGAAAGGAATTAAAGCACGAGAGTGTATGGTATTAAACCAGACGGTATAATAAATTTCCTATCGAACGAGGCTCCCCGGGAGATTATGTAAGGTTTACAGATACCCCGATTTCTAATGCTGCAAAGCAGCTACCTTGCCTCGGGGAGCCTCATTCTCCCAGGACCCTTACGAGAACCCTCCGGGTTCGAGGGCCGTCATACTCACAAAACCAAATCCCCTGCCACGTTCCCAATAGCAGCCTGCCGCCGGAAACGATAAGTGTTATCGAAGGTCCAACCAGGCTGGTTTTGGTATGGGCTGCGGAATTTCCTTCGCCATGGCGGAATTCCCTGCGATCCGGCGAAATAGCGGAAAGTGCCAGGTTCATGTCATAGGCTACATCAGGATCGGCATTTTCATTAACGGTTACCGCAGCAGTGGTATGGGGAATTAGCACAACGCACATTCCTTCCTTAACACCGGAAGCGGTTATGGCTTTTTGAACTTCGGGGCTTATTTTTATCATTTGATTCTGCTGTGTTGTACGAAGTGAAAACTCTGCAAGGTGCGTCATGCGGAATTTCCTACTGAACTGGTTGTTTTTAACAATTCTTCACGCGCAGATAATTTTAAGGCATCGAACAGTTCCCCGACATCGCCCTGCATAACCATATCAAGTTTATAGAGTGTCAGGTTGATTCTGTGGTCGGTCAGGCGGTTTTGCGGAAAATTATATGTCCTGATCCGTTCGGAACGATCTCCGCTTCCTACCTGGTTTTTACGCGCTTCTGCCCGTTCACTGGCAGCACGGGCTTCTTCCATTTCGTAAACTCTTGCCCGTAGTATCCTCATGGCCTTGGCCTTGTTTTTAATCTGGCTTTTCTCGTCCTGACAGTGAACGCTAAGCCCTGTCGGAAGATGAGTAATCCGTACCGCCGAATCAGTCGTGTTTACACACTGGCCTCCGGGCCCGCCTGCACGCATTACATCAATACGCAAATCTTCTGTCTTTATGTCGATTTCCGTTTCGTCTGCTTCCGGAAGTACCGCTACAGTTACTGCCGAAGTGTGGATTCTCCCGGAGGCTTCCGTAGCGGGAACCCGTTGAACCCGGTGGACACCGGACTCATAGCGGAGGTTTTCGTAAACATTACTGCCCGATATGGAAAAGATTATTTCCTTAAAACCGCCCAGTTCTGTTTCGTTGGAACTCATTATTTCAAATTTCCAGCCTTTGGTTTCGGCAAAACGGGAATGCATACGGTACAAATCCGCAGCAAAAAGGGCAGCCTCATCTCCTCCGGTACCTGCCCGGATTTCCATTATAATGTTTTTTTCGTCCAGCGGATCGCGCGGAATTAAAAGAAATTTAAGCCTGTCACCGGATTCTACAAGTTTGGTTTCCAGTTCCTTTAATTCTTCCCTGGCAAGTTCTTTCATTTCCGGATCTTTTTCGTCCTGTACCATGGTCTTTGCAGCATCAAGCTGTCCGGTCAGGGTATCCAGT
>WRIB01000012.1 GCA_009782955.1 Treponema sp.
TATATCATTTCATGGAACGAGTCTGGGCGTAAGTTTTGTTGGACAAAAAACTATGATGATATAAAAACCTCCATCGAAAAAGCAAAGAGTGGTTTATGATATTTGTATTTTTCAGAACACTAGGCTACGAAAAATCCCAGTCGGCGCATAGCGCCTTTGTGGGATTTTTCTCCGCCAAAGTTTTTTGTGCCCGTAAAATACTTCGCATTTTCCTTATCGGGCACAAAAAACCTTCGTTTACAGCCGGGACGTTATATGCCATTTGTCCTAAACTGTATGAAAAAACACACAAATTTATTTTTTAACGGCTCTTGACATAATTTTTAAAATATGGTATTAAAAAACATAAGGAGATCAAAATGGGAAAAATAATTAAAAACTTTAATGGCTTGGACATAAAAAAAAGAATAATTGAACACCATAAAAATATAGGTTATCAAGTTGATGAAAAAGGTTATGTGAGTAAAATTGAAGATAATTTACTGACTGCCTATCCAAATTGGAATGAAATAAGGCAAGAATTGGAAAAAGGCGATGGAAGTGAATTATCTCTTAAAAATGGCCGTGCAAAATTTCAGGCTGTTCATTCATCAAGTGCATTATGTGTAAATACTTTTTCTATGGTTAAATTGCATAAAAAAGAAATGTCATTGTTCAAAACTGATGGTTTCAAAAATGCAGAGTTTGAAAAAAATTAAATACAGGCATTAGCACACCAAATTTAGATTTTTATTTAACCAATGATATTAAAATAATTGGAATTGAAAGTAAATTTACTGAATTATTGGAACCAAAATTACCAAATACTAATCTTGAAAAGTATTTGTCAAAAGACTTGAAACTTCCTGAAGGATTTAATGAGGTCTTAAAATACTATTTAAATTGCAAAGAAAAACTTCATTTGGATGCAGCTCAGTTATTAAAACATATGATTGGTTTGCTAATGGAAAAATTCAACAGTAACATAAAAACAACAAATTTAATTTATTTATATTGGGTTCCACTAAACTGGAGAGATATTGATATATATCAAAAACATGAAGAAGAGATAAACATATTTAAAGCAAAAACCTTTGGTTTTTTGTTACCTGTTAATGCATATTCATATGTGGAATTTTTAAATATGCTAGAGAAAAATAAAAAAACAGAAAACATTGTAAAAAAACTAAAAGAAAGATATTTATTTGAAATATAAAAAAGGACAAACGGCATATAACAAACGGTTAGTGCTCCGACGGGGTGTTATAAACAAGCTTATCCGGTTTGTATGCCAGGAAAAACCCAAAGATGGGACACACTTGAGTACCCGTGAATTAAGCAGACGTTTTGACATCAGCCATACCGCGATAAACACAATACTACGAGAGCAGGGAATTAAGCCGCATCTGGTTTTGGTTATCTATAATTCCACTTGGTATTTTAAATGGTGAATTAAGGCAATATTTTGTTGAGCCTTTAGTTGTGATAAAAAATTTCAAGTCCTATTAGTGGATTGATTTTGTGTATTTTAGTTTTTATTGTTTCCTTTATATTTATTCCACGATTGGGAAATGGAACAAAAAAGATATAAATTAAAATTGGAATTTTATGGATTTTTGCTACAATAATATTTGAAACGATTTTTAGGATATTATTAAGAAATTCATTTAATGAAATAATTAACGCATATAATGTAACAACAGGAAATTTATAGGCTATTGTTTTAATTTTTACTGGATTTGCTCCAATAATTATTGCTAAATTCAAACATATTAACTAATAAAGTATTATGGAAAATATAAATTAAAGAATATAATTTGTTGTATAAAACAGACCAAGCGGCATATAAAAAGACTTTATATGCTTCGCCGCCTTACGGCGGCTCGGGCTCCGAAAAACCGCAGTCGGGCTTTCAGCCCTTTGAGCGGTTTTCTCTCCGCCAAAGTTTGCCAGCCCTGGTCTTGCTACGCAAGCCCTTATTCGGGCTGTCAAGCCGTCGCATACAGCAGGGACATTATGTTAAATATGGGCTAAGTTGGTTGTAAAAGTTGTATAAAAAGTATACAGTATTTAATTTAATGTAAAATCCAATAATGATCAGAAATATTAATTTTTATTTTTTATTAATTATTTTTAATATGACATACTGTTGTCATATTATATATTTTAAAGTAAAAAAACATTTCCGTATGGACAGGTTAAATATCTATTTTGAGAATAATTATTATGGAAAAAACAGTAGAATTAACAATGTGCGGCTATCGGTGAAACTTGTTTAAGGCTTTTTCCCACAAAGGTTATATATTGCATTGATTGCAGGTGCAGTAAACTGGATGCAAAAAGATTGGATAAGGATTGTCCAGTCAGAGATTGAGTTCTCGAAAAAAGTATATTGCATTGTGGGCAATGTAATGATTATCCTTGTGAAAAATTCAATAAACGTAAAGGCATGACTTTTGATGAGGTAAAATAAAAATTTGAAGAAAAATTTGATCCAAATGAGTATAATGACTTTTTAATTGCATATGATAATCAAAATATTATGGCTCAATACAGAAACGAATTTAAAAAAATAAAAAAATAAAAAACGGTGTTCTCTATTACATTTGAGACAATGGCGTTTGCATAAAGGGGATAAATATGAAAACAGTTATTATTTATGGTGTAGAACATAAAGGAAATAATTATAATGCGGTTTAAATTTTTAAAAATAAACTCAATAATAATAAAGATGAATTAATAGAATATTTCCTGCCAAAAGATATACCACATTTTTGTATTGGCTGTTATAATTGTTTTATTAAAGGTGAAGAATTTTGTCCACATCAAGAATATATTGCTCCTATTAAAAATGTAATTTGGAATGCGGAATTAATTGTTTTTGTCAGTCCCGTATATGCGTAACGCCGCCATAAGGCGGCTAATTTACATTTGGCTAAGTCAGTCACTTCGCTTGTTCCCAAGCCTCATTCCGGCACAGTTTGCCAGCCCTGCAAAACCTGCGGTTTTGCTTATTCGGGCTATCAAACCGTCATATACAGCCGGGACGTTATATGAAATACGGGCTAAGTTGGTTTGAATATAAAAAAGTGTGTAATAAATCATACAATAACAAATAATTAAAATGATCAAAAAAAATATAGAGCGCCCATACTTCGCCTAACAGGACTTTAAACGTACACCGCCTTATGGCGGCTTTGTCTAAGAAAAATGCTACGCATTTTTCTTATCGGGCTGCAAAATCTTCGTTTACAACCGGAATGTTAGGCGCAATAATGATTTACAAAATTACAGAATTCATGTAAAATAATGAAAAATTAGATTGATTGTATGAAATATCATACATAAATGGGAGTATTTTTGGAAAAAACTTACGATGGAGGTACTGTCCTATTAAAATTACTATATTATTGCAATCAAAAAAGAGAAGTTTATTTTAAAAGAGCTGATGTTACCGAATTTCTAGTAAATTCACATATATTTGAAATACCAAATAAACAAGGATTCGGTGGAAACTTATCATATTTTAGTTTTGAAGTAAAAATGGATATAGATAAAGAGAGTATTCTATTATTACGAGGAAATCATATAAACGACAACTATTTATTAGGCAAAGTTAACATAAGAAAAAAATAATAATCAAATAATTGTATATTGTAATGAAGAAATATTAAAATTACTAAATAAACGTAGTTATGAAATTGCAGAAAAAGAAACAACAAAAAAAGTATTAAATAGTATTAGGTTAAATCATAGTGCACTTAGAACTTTAGCACTAAATCGTGATAACTATAAATGTTTATTATGTGATATTCATGATGAAAAACTATTAATTTGCAGCCATATAAAACCCTGGAAAACTAATGATGGTAGATTAGATTTAAATAATGTGCTAACACTATGTAGATTACATGATGTACTGTTTGATAAAGGCTATCTGTCGTTTAATAATGATGGATATGTAAATTATTCTAGTAATGAAATATTTAAGAATAATGGGATTGAGGCTTTTTTGAGTAAAAGCTATAATAAGTTAGAAATAACAATTAATGAAGCAATGAAAAATTATATTAAATATCATTTTGATTATATTTTTGAGAAGAATGGGGTTAATTGATTTTATGCAAGCTGTTATGAATAATCTACCAATAAGAAAATTGAATATTTCCGTAAATGAAAACGAAGAATATCTAAATAAACAAATTATAACATATATAGGGAATAAAAGAAGTTTATTACCATTTATTAAAATCGGTTTGACTAAAGCTATGGCGAGACTTGGTAAAACTAAAATTAAGACTTTCGATGTATTTTCTGGTTCTGGGGTTGTAGCTCGTTATTTAAAATCATGTTCTTCAAAAATTATTGTGAATGATTTGGAAAAATATTCAGAAATAATTAATAGTTGCTATTTATCCAATTTTTCAGAAGTAAATATGTATAAAATTATTGAGTATTATAATAAACTATTATATCAATTGAATGATGAAAAATTATTACCAGGATTTATTACTAAATTATATGCACCAAGAAGCAGGAATGTCATTCGAAAAAAAGATAGGGTATTTTATACATACAGAAATGCATGTTACATTGATACAGCAAGAAAATACTTAGAAAAAATTCCTTATGAGTATAAACATTATTTTTTGGCTCCCTTGTTATCAGAAGCATCTATACATTCAAATACATCAGGTGTGTTTAAAGGTTTTTATAAAGATTCAAAAACAGGCATAGGTAAATTTGGAGGTAATAATGAAGATGCTTTAACAAGGATTCTTGGAAATATATCTATACCATTTCCAATATTTAGTAATTTTGAATGTGAGTATGAAATTCACCGAGGAGATTCAAACATTATAACTGAATCTGTTGATGAGGTTGATCTTGCATATATTGATCCGCCATATAACCAACATCCATATGGATCAAATTATTTTATGTTAAATTTAATTATTGATTACATTGAACCTCAAAACATTAGTGACATTTCAGGTATCCCAGATAATTGGAATAGATCATATTATAATAAAAAGGCACATGCATATAATTCATTTAAGGAACTTATTGAAAAAATTAAAGCAAAATATTTATTAATTTCTTTTAATTCAGAAGGTTTCATAAAGCATAGCGAAATGGTTAAATTAATTAAAAAAATTGGGAAAACAGAAATACTTGAAACTAAATATAATACATTCAGAGGTAGCAGAAACCTAAGAAATAGAGACATTCATGTTAAAGAATATTTATACTTAGTTGAAAAACAATAAAATTATTACTGCGCCTAATGGTTAGGCGCTGCGGCGCCGGTAGGCGGCTGGGCTTACGTCCGCCTAGTGTTCTGTAAAAAAAAGATATTACATATGAAATGCTCAACAAACCAATCAGACTTCCCTTTCAGATATTTTTTTACTGCAGGCACTTTATGCGATAAATAGTTGTCCGCTATGATGTGCAGTACTTTTTTCTTAGGCTCCTTACGGTCAAACCGCTTTACCAGATGTGGCTTAATCCCCTGCTCTCGTAGTATTGTGTTTATCGCGGTATGGCTGATGTCAAAACGTCTGCTTAATTCACGGGCATTCAAGCGTGTCCCATCTTTGGGTTTTTCCTGGCATACAAACCGGATAAGCTTGTTTATAACTTGAGAATATATTGTAAGTAAATATTGACATAAAAGAAAGAATGAGATAAAATATTATAGAGGAATAAAATGGATGTAATTATTCGGAAGGCTATTATAGATGATTATGATGAATTAAATAAATTATTTTGGTATGGAGAAAAACTATTTAATTATATTTTGGAAATGTAATTTTGTTATATAATTGGTTTTTTGGAGGATATTATGAAAATAATAAACAAAGCATTAAAATTGGCGAAAAATAAAATTGCTTTTGTTGGCTCTGTAAGTGAAAATAATGCCCCAAATGTAAAAGCAATGCTGGTTGCTAAGCATTATGGGTTAAAAACATTTTACTTTGCATCAAATAATTCTGCAATAAGAACAGAACAATATAAAAAAATTAATAAAGCCTGTGTTTATTTTAATGGTGGGTTTATTTATAAAGGACTTATGTTGGAAGGAACAATGGAAATATTAAATGATATTGAGAATAAAAAATTAATCTGGAAAAATGGAATGAAAAGTGTATATAAAAATGGAGGAATAAATGATCCGGATTATTGTGTATTAAAATTTACTGCAAAAAATGGAAGGTATTATTATTGGTATAAAACGGAAACATTTGATTTGGATTAAAAATGAATGATTTATTGACTAATGTAAATAAAATACATACAACCGATTTAGGAATAATACGGATTAAGAAGAATCTTGACTTGGAAACAAATAACGTTGTTGGTTGGTGTAAAAATAGAATAAAAAATGCAGCCAAAATTATCAGAAATGGTAAAAATTGGTATGTGTATAAAGGAAATTCAATAATTACAATAAATGCAAATAGTTATACCATAATTACAGCACATAAAAATAAAAAATGTATAGTAAATCAATATGAAATTGCCCAAACAGAAGAATGAATGCAGCTCCAGCAGATTCTCAAAAATAATGTCAGGTTAAGCATCTTAATACCTAACCTGACATAAACAATAAAACATACTTTTTTACATTTTTTTTAAATTATTGTTATTGAGACTGTATCTCAATAAGACGCCTTGAGTTTTCTTTCCGCTTTTTTATTTCCAAAGAAAGCACTCCATTTTTAAAAACCGCAGATACGGCTTCGGTGTCGGCATTCTCGGGCAGAGTAAAGGAACGATTTAAGGATACATTCCTGCGTTCCCGGATAAGGTAAGAGGCACCGGTTTCGCAGGCCGTTTCTTTTTCTTCTTTCTTTTCCTCTTCTTTGCCGGTTTCGATACTCAACTTGCCGCCTTCAACATGAACCTTGATTTGCTTTTCATCAAAGCCGGGAAGTTCCGCTTCTACAAGGTAAGCGTCTTCCGTTTCCTGAACATTTACCAAAGGAAGCTTGTTCCACATGGAATTTCCCGTAAAGGGAACCAGAGAGGATTCAAAAAAAGACCCCAGCAACTGATCCACCATACTCACAGGACGATAAAGTGACAACGATTTCATAATAAACCTCCAAATTAACATTGGCTTGTTTTTAGACCTTCATACGAAGCGTCTTGTTAATTAATTAGCAAGAATCGTGCCAAGTTCATTTGTAAGACATTGATTTTTGTATGAAATATAATTCTTTGTATTATAAAGAATTATATAAATGATAAATTTACTTATGTAGAGAAAAAAAATGCTTTAGACAAAATAAAGGGTAAAAATGATACAAAATATAAAATTTATGGAGTTTTTCGTGTCAAAATGATACAAAAACCTGATTTTTTGAGTTCTTGCAGTAGTCAAAAAATTAATAGTGTTAACTTACAATAAATAAAAATATCATTTGCTTAGTTGAGCTGCTGTTTGTTCGTTGCTCCGTACCAGGCGTTTTGCTATCAACTTGGAAAGAAATATACCGTAGTGAGGATATTCACGTATTACATTAATAAATGTTTTTTGTGTCAGGAGAATGAGTTTTCCCTGACTTTTTGCCTTAATTGTAGCAGAACGACGTTGGTTAAGAAGAAAGGACATTTCTCCCATAAAGATATCCTGCGGCGAAAGGGTGCCAACAGGCTGATTGTTATGGAGTACTTCGAAAGTACCGGAAGAAATATAGTATAGGTAATCGCTGGGTTCTCCTTCCCGAAGGACAACGTCGCCTTTTTTAACAACAACAATCTGTTCCCGGGAAAAACCAACCGGTACTTCGTGTTCCACCGAAATATCGTGCTTTACAATCAGGGCAACCTGGTTTCCTGTGGCATTGTATTTTAATTCATGAAAGAAGCTTGCCGCCATCTTTATACCCCGGCCATGAAGACTATACTTGTCCTGGTTATTTATTTTTTCAAGATGGGCTTTTACATCAAAACCTTTTCCTTCGTCCTGGATGATAAAGATTGACGTATCTTTTTTTATCTCCCAATTAAAGATTACTTTTTTTGCTGCTGTTTCAGGGTTTTTGCATTTTTCTGTGATCAGATCGATGGCGGAAATTCCCTCGTCCAAAGCCTTGGTTTTTTCGTCATAGGAGATGCCGCAGTTTCCATGTTCAATGGCATTGACAATAAGTTCTGCCAGGGCCAGCTGAAGGTGCATTTTACTGTCCGGATTAAGAAGCCCTCTTTGCACAAGGATTGTAGCGCCAATACCCGAATAAAGAGGCACTGCCAGAAGATCGTTGTGTATGATAAAACTACCGGAAGCCCCTTCCAGAAGTGTTTTGGTAAATTCCCGCTGAAAAATAATCTGGTAGTTCTGTTCGATTATCTGGATGCTCTTTACCAGATGTGTTTTGAATCTGTAATTATCCAGAAGGGTAAGTATATTAATGGATTTATATTTTTTGATAAGCGCTTCTTCCGTGTCCGTATCATGGGAATAAAGACCGATGATCCCAAAATTCAATATCCATTTATCGTCTTTAATATGTTCGATAATACCCTCTATATTGATTTTAGGATCCGAAAAGTTTATTATAACCAGCTCCGGCAGGGCATAATTGAAGAATTCGAGGATTTCTACATCTTCTGACAGGAAGATCAGATCATAATTATGATTGGGAATCTGCTGAAAGGAATACTCCACTGATTTTTTTATTTCCGGATCCGAATTGACAATGCCTAATGTACTCATGCACACACCGCCTCCTGGCTCATTAAATTGCTGCGGCAGCAGCTTCTTTGCTATTATAATTTCCTTGCGCTCGTGGGCAAAGCCCACATTATTTATTTATCGGTAGATTCAGGCAAGAGCACTAATTCTACCGGTCCTCCTGTAAGTAGTTCTGCTGTCAGAGCGCTAAGTTTTATCGTTGTTACCGAATTGTAAAGACTTGGCCGTTCTGCCAAATGGGACAGGGGAGTATTGGTAATAACGGTAAAATTCGCCAGATTCCGTGCTACAAATCCGTTATTTTCCATTCCCCGCTCAAAACTTTTAACAAGCGCTTCCTGGGATCTGGCAAGAGTTTCTTCGTCTGCAGCTTGCGACAGTAATGCGAGTTGTTCTTTTACCGCCTTCCTGAGTTCTTCCTGTCGTCCGGGGTCGCACATAAAGTAGATTTCCAGAGATAACTCCCCAACGGGTGCAGGACTAAAAGATGCTCCGGCATAAATGGAATATACCCCGCCCAATTTTTCACGTATTTCGTCCGTTAAGACAATGTCCAGGTAATCGTTCAGTGCCAGAACAACGGCATTATCCGCTTCGGTCCATGTTTTGGAAACAAAATAGCCCATGTAAACAATGCATTTATCTTCCTTTCCCTTATAGATAATTTTTTCGATCATTCCAGGCCGGACAATCCCCGGATCGGTCCAGCTATTCCATCGCGGCAGGGCGTTATTCGGAATGGCAGCCAAATACATTTCGGCGAACTTACGAAGTTCATCCCTGTCTCCCAGACTGCCTGCAAGAACAATGGTAAAATCCGCAGGATTCAGGGCCAGGTTTAAAAAGGTTAAGGCGGCTTTTTCGCTTACGGAATCCAAATCTTCAAGTTCCAGGGGCATATACAGCGGATGATTGGAATATGTCAGACGGGACAATTCTTTGGAGAAGAATATTTCCGGATTGTCTCCTTCCTGGAGCAGTCTGGTTCTGTGATAATCCAGCACCATAGAAAACCCGTTTTGATCGATGCGAGGCTGGGTAAAAGAACCGTAGAGCAATTGAAATAAATAAGGAAGATCCCTTAACGAGGATGATCCCCGAAAACCGCGGGTATGAGTACCGGTCCAGAACGACAGAGAAAGCTGTTTATCTGAAAGGAAGTCCATCAATTCCGGTTTGGAAAGAGTTGCAAGGCCGGAGGCGCTTTGTATTTCCGCTGCTAATTTTGCGGAATGAAGCGCCTCTTCCGGTGAAAAACCAAATCCACCCAGTATCGCTTCACCGTCAGGCAGTACGGTACTTATAATGCCGCCGCGGGCAAGGATATAAAAATCCAGTTCGTTATTTTTATTTGCCGTAGACATTAATACAAGACACATGCCGTTGCTTAATTCCCAAATCTCTGCTCCCGATTCATCATTGATAACTCTGATAATTGAACCAGGTTCGGCAACTTCGCTTAAAAAACCGGAAACAGCTACTCTTTCTTTTGGCGGTGTTATTTCGGCGTTACGGCTTTCTTTTGCCATACCGATTATGGCTTCTTCATCAGGAAGTTGTGCATCTTCAGTTTTCGGGCCGGTGATAATTACCAGGAGATCATCTTCTGCATAGTACGACCGTACTGTAGAATTAATTGTTGGCAGTCCAATACCCGGAAGTAGCTGCCTTACCGCATACAGTTCCCATTCCGGGTCCAGTGCATATTGTTCACGAAAAAAATCAGCAGTCAGTTCGTTAAGATATCTTTCCGATTCCCGTCTGTCTTTTTCTGCGGCTATTCTTTCTAAATCGGAAAGAAGCGCTCCTTTGGCCCTTTCCAGTTCCGATCGGGTAAAACCATAGCGAAGAATGCGTTCTTTTTCCATAAGAAGCGATACCAGTGTTTCACCGCTGCGTCCAGCTTTGGAATTAGCGGCCATAATATAATACCGGGAACTTTGTCCGTAACGGCTGTTCCAGGAGCCTGCGGCCATATAGGGAGAGTTTCCGGCGGAAATATATTCCTCGTAGCGAAAATCCAGCATCATTTCAATAAGGTAATCGATCAATGATTCGCGGTATGCTTCGAGAGTTGCCAATCTGGCCTGGGGACTGCGTTTGTAATAGAGGTATACAGTCGAACTGGGCAATTCTTCGTCGGTAACTACTGCTGTTGTTATTGTTCCCTTCTGCGGATCGGGTAGTTCAAAATAAGGCCGGGAAAGGGGAATGTCAGCAGCCGGGGCGCTAAAATGGGCAGCCAATTCCTTTTCCAGAACTTCTCCATTAAAATCACCTACGAAAATTATTGCCATGTTATCCGGTCTGTACCAGCGTTGGTAAAAGCCAATAAGCCTTTCTGTCGGAGCATTTTGGATTATTTCCGGCAATCCAATAGGCAACCGATCGGCATAAAGGGAACCGCGAAAGATCAATGGCAATACTTGCCGTCTTACCCTTTCCTGGGCGCCAAGCCGGGTACGGTATTCTTCCATTATAACAGAACGTTCTTTATCTACATCATTTGGATCAAAGGTTATCGCCCATGTCCAGTCGTCTATTATGGCAAGGGCCCGATCGGGAATCCTCTTTATTCCGTCCTTATCCTGTTCGACCGGCGTTTCAATACCGTAGATTGTTTCATCAAAGCTCGTATACGCGTTTACTTCCGGCCCAAAACGCATTCCCAGGGAACGGAGGTAATTAATCAGTTCCATTCCGGGAAAACGCCGTGTTCCGTTGAACGCCATATGTTCAACAAAATGGGCAAGTCCCTGCTCATCATCGTTTTCAAGGATAGACCCCGCATTAACCGCCAGGGTAAGGTAGGCTCGGCCTGCAGGAAGTGAGTTTTCCAAAATATAGTAACGTAATCCATTGCCCAGGGTTCCCGTTCGTAGCGCCGCTTTGGCAGGAAGGGAATCCTCCGGGCTGCCAAGATCACCATATAAAGAAGTTACGGGAAGTACAAAGAGGGGTGTATTATCTGTAAAAACTTTACCGATAATAAAGGTAAGAAAAAAGATGATAACCCACAGAACTTTTCTGCTTTTGGCTGATTTTTCTGAAAATCCGGCTGATTTTGATACCCTTTTAAAAATATTCATGGTATTATTATATCAAAAAATTATTTTTAGTGTTATACTATTTGGTGGAGGTGTAAATGAGACTTTTAACAAGGTCAGATTTTGACGGTCTTGCTTGCGGAGCCCTGCTTGAATACCTGGGGATTATAGATGATTATAAATTTGTGCATCCAAAGGATATACAAGATGGCCTTGTAGAAGCTACTTCCAATGATATTTTAGTAAATATCCCCTATGTAAAAGGCTGTAAACTGTGGTTTGATCACCATTCCAGTGAGTCTGAACGGCTGGGTAAAGACGTATATTTTGAGGGTTCTTCCCGGATTGCCCCCAGTTGTGCAAGGGTAATTTATGATTACTATGACGGAAAAAACAAGTTAAGCAATTTTGATGAAATGCTTAAGTTTGTAGACAGGGTTGATTCAGGAGAACTTACAAAAGAAGAAATTCTGAACCCAACAGGCTGGGTACTCCTGGGCTTTATTATGGATCCAAGAACCGGTCTCGGCCGTTTCCGGGATTTTACCATTAGCAATTACGAGTTAATGAAGATCCTTGTTAAAGCCTGTATGGACAAATCCATAGACCAAATTCTTGCCATGAGTGATATAAAAGAACGGATTGAAGTATACGAGGAACAGGCAGAAGCCTTTAAAATGATGATCAACGAGTACGCCAAAGCCGAGGACAATGCCATTGTGGTGGATCTCCGCGGAGTCGAAACAATTCATGCGGGTAACCGTTTTTTAATCTATACGCTTTTTCCCGAACAGAATATTTCCGTGTGGATTATCGACGGCAAAAACAAACAAAATGTCGCAATTACCGTAGGTTACAGCATTATTAATCAGACAGCTCATGTTAATGTGGGAAGCCTTATGCTGAGTTATGGCGGCGGCGGTCATGTTCAGGTGGGCACCTGTCAGGCGAATTACGCCGATGCCGACCGGGTAATACGGGAAATTATCGATGCAGTAAAGTGAGGCTCCCCGAAGCAAGCCTCGATGTACCTGTAAGCGTTACATAATTTGCCAGGGAGCCTTGTTCGATAGGAAATTTATTATACCGTCTGGTTTAATACCCCATTATGTCTTTTTACAAACAGGGATATATATGTCACAAACATTCCCTGTCTCTCCCATACTGCGTTCATCGTAGAATTCAAAGTCAACACAGTTAGCAGCGAATTCATACTCCGATGCCGGAAACCATTCGGAAAAAATGTATTTCCATGTGCCTTGAATCGCCGATGAAAAATCCGGCTTGTCGGCAGGTTTCGAAAATCCTGAATGTGTTTCAAACCCATAGTCAATGGCTATGTCAATTATCCGGCGCCCGAAACTGAGTTCAGAGGCTGCAAATGCCAGCCGCCTGTTTCTTACATATTCCATGTTCGAATAACCAACATCCCATTGAAATATTCGGCAAAAATGATATGGAGAAAAACCTGCCTGTCCTGCCAGTTTTTCGATATTCAATTTTTCTTTAATGTTTCCGCCAATATACCGTAACATTTCCTGCAAAATATCAATGTAATCCAAATGCCCTCGTCCAATACGAATAATATATAGTTTTATACTTAGGTATATTGTTCCGGGATTGCTATTTTACTGTTCCAAAATTGCTGTTTTGATGCCATTATTCTTTCCATTACCTCAACATTCTTCAATTAGTTTCAACCCTTCTTCTTGGTCTTAAATTAATAATATATTCCGGCAATTTATTTATTACATTTTCCTCTATTTTTTTTCTGTTCTTCTGAAAAAATATTCCTGAAGATATTAATAATACTCCTATTATTGTTAGGGCAAACGGGAAAAATACAGAATTCTCAAAATATTTCCATGATAATCTGCTTAAAAACTCAATTATTCCAATTGTTCCAAAGACTAGAAATACATTTCTATTGACAAACAATGAAAATAAAATTAAAAGGACATTTGCTATACCAAGTAAAACAAATTTAAAAATATCATTATTATAAAATACTGATAAGCCTGATGAAAGCGTTATCAAACCAAAAAGATACATCCAAAATGCATAATCTTTTTTGAATTTTATATCCGCAAAATAGCCAATACCTATCATAAATAAACCAAATATATTTGAAATTACTGCTCGTTCCGTCCATGTTATTTTTGTCTCTTCATATATTATTGGTACTATATCCATTGAAAAAAACCATAATGATCCGGCTACCAAAAAAACATGGAATGGAAACTTTGTCTTAAGAAGAACTGGCAATGCAACTAAAATAACGCTAATTTCTAAAATAATCCATTTTCCCTTTACCCATACATAATAATCATTATATGACCATTCTTGTGGCCAAAAATCCAAAAAACGCAATAATGAAAAAACGAAAAGCGGCGTTATTGCTATTGAAATAGAAAATAATAATCCGCCTGCAACTTCCATATTTTTTCTAAAAAAAACAATATAACCGGCAATTATAAATACCAAAAAATATAATGCTGAAATGAGCGTCATACCAATTGAACCAAAACTATCCCAACAAGATTTCATTAGCCATGTCATTGCCGAAATGATTAATAATGCACCTCCATAATAAAGCACTTTTTGGAATTTTGTTGCTTGATTGTTGCTATTTTGTACATATTCCCTGAATTTTGTAATTTGTTCACCGGTAAAAATGCCGTTTTTTTGGGCTTCATTTAGATGTTCGTCTGTATATTTCATAATATCCTCAAATTAATAAATACTACAATATAATATTATATATATCAAGTGGTATTGTGCCTAACGTTCCAAGTTGCGCTGCCGAAAGACGACGAATCGTTATTTTTTCGGTTTTGCCATAAACATTTTCTCATTAACTTAATTTCTCCAGGTATTAATAGGGTTATAATAATATTTATGAGGTGGAAAATTCTATGAGAAGTACTATTAAAACATTGATAACAACCGTCTATACTAATATCAGGAGCTTTTTATGCAGTCATTTGTTGTAGATTCTCCATTTAGCCCCGCCGGCGATCAGGAAAAAGCTATTTCTGCGCTTGCCGCCGGGATAAAGGCAGGAGACAGGTTTCAAACACTCAAGGGGGTAACCGGTTCGGGGAAAACGTTTACCATGGCAAAGATCATCGAAGCGGTGCAAAAGCCAACCCTGGTAATAAGCCACAACAAGACTCTGGCAGCTCAGTTATTTCGGGAATTCAAAGGCTTTTTCCCAAAAAATGCCGTGGAGTATTATGTTTCCTATTACGATTACTACCAACCCGAAGCCTATGTTGCCAGCCGGGATCTATATATAGAAAAAGATGCTTCGATAAATGACGAAATTGAACGCCTTAGACTCAGCGCAACGCGCTCTTTAATGGAACGTGAAGATGTAATCATAGTTGCTACTGTCTCGTGTATTTACGGTTTGGCAACCCCGGAAGTGTACCGTAAAATGACATCCCAGTTTGGTTTGGGAGATACCGTTGATCCCGACAAACTGATGCGGCGTTTTGTAGAACTTCAGTACGAACGGAACGATGCAGTGCTGGAGCGCGGCCGTTTTCGCCGCCGGGGCGATTGTCTGGAAATATATCCTGCATACCTGGAAGAAGCGTACCGTGTGGATTTTGACTGGGACAAGGTAGAACGAATCCGCCGCTTTGATCCCATATCAGGCAAGGTTTTGGAAGATCTGGACAGAGCGGTGATTTATCCGGCAAAACAGTTTGTTATGCCGGAAGAAACGGTTCATGGTGCGCTTTCTTTTATAAAGGATGAATTGGCATCACGTTATGAATTTCTGAAAAATACCGGAAAAAACCTTGAGGCGGAACGGCTTAAAACCAGAGTTGAATACGATTTGGAAATGCTTAATGAAATGGGATACTGTCCGGGAATAGAAAATTATTCTGCTCCGCTTGCAGGACGAAAACCGGGAGAAGCGCCTGACACATTAATTGACTATCTTTTAAGAAATCCCGATGGTTCACCGGCTCATTTAACCTTTATCGACGAAAGCCATGTAACGGTATCCCAGATTGGAGCGATGTATGCGGGTGATCGATCCCGAAAGCAAAACCTGGTGGATTACGGTTTCCGTCTGCCCTGCGCTCTGGACAACAGACCCCTGCGTTATGACGAGTTCGAAAGCAGGATTGGGGCGACGGTCTTTGTTTCTGCAACGCCGGGCAGCTATGAAACAAAAAAATCAAAGCGGGTTGTGGAACAGATGATACGGCCTACCGGACTTCTGGATCCGGAAATAGAAGTACGTCCCAGCGAAGGTCAAATGGAAGATATTTACGGCGAACTTCGTGAGCGGATCAAGGCCGGGGAACGATCGTTAATCCTTACCTTAACCAAAAAAATGGCAGAAGATTTAACCGACTACCTTACCAGCCTGGGGTTAAAAGTACGCTACATTCACAGCGAAGTAGAAACCATCGAGCGTGTGGAAATACTAACAGCACTTCGTTCGGGAAGTTTTGATGTCCTTGTCGGGATCAACCTGCTTCGTGAGGGGATAGACCTGCCGGAAGTTTCCTTTATTGCAATACTCGACGCCGACAAGATCGGCTTTCTCCGTTCGCTTACTTCTCTGGTACAGATTATCGGACGTGCTGCCCGAAATGCCGCAGGAAAGGTAATTATGTACGCTGACAGGATGAGTGATGCCATGGAAATGGCAATTGCGGAAACCAAAAGGCGCCGGGAAATCCAGGAGGCGTACAACAGGGAACACGGCATTACACCGGCTACCGTAAAAAAGGCGGTAGCTGCCATTTTGGAACGTCATGCCGAAGAAGCGGCCGGCGCTGCTGCAGCTTCCATTGATGTGCTCAAGAAATCATTTAATATGCTAATCCCCGCTCAACGAAAGCAGCTGCTCAAGGCGCTGGAACATGAAATGCTGGAACATGCCAAAAATCTGGAATTTGAAGAAGCAGCTGCGATTCGGGATGAAATTCAAAAGATAAATGAACTGGGAAAGAAATAAAAAGATATATTGTTTTAATTATAATTTAAAAATGTTATAATTAATTATGTAATAATTAATAATTGGGCAGGATATTTAGTGAAAAAAAATAGTGCTATATACATTTTAATCTTATATTTGGTTCTGTTGATTTTTATTGTTGGATGCGAAAGCTCTTTTAATGATCATTTGTTGCCTGTTTATACTTCGTATAAAGATATACCCGGCATAACAGATGAAGATATAAGAAATATAGAAGCACTTCGCACGCAGTATAGTTCTTTTGTTTTTGGGATGAATGAAAGCACTGAGGCATTCTACGGAGAAAATAACGAAATCAGGGGATATGCCGCTTTATTTTGCAACTGGATGACCGAACTGTTCGGAATCCCGTTCAAGCCTGTGATTTTTGAGTGGAGAGAATTAATCGATGGGCTGGAAAGCGGCAGGATTGACTTTACCGGTGAATTAACAGCTACTCCCCAGCGCCGGGAAACCTATTTTATGACTGATCCAATAGCAGAGCGGCTGGTTAAATACATGCGGATTATGGGCAATGCATCCCTTTCAGAAATTGCAGCACATCGGCCGCTGCGTTACGCATTTCTGGAAGGATCTACTACATTTGATGCTGTTTCGTTGCTTGAGCATAACGAGACAGAGGTTGTCTTTGTTGACGATTATGACAATGCCTATGAAATGCTTAAGAGCGGAACGATTGATGCTTTTTTTGACGAAGGCCCGGCAGAAGCCGCTTTTGATATCCACGGCGATGTGATTGCCCAGGATTATTTTCCGCTTATATACAGTGCGGTTTCCCTGGCAGCGCAAAATCCGGCATTGGAACCGGTTATTTCAGTGTTCCAAAAAGCGTTACACAACCATGGTGCACAGCATTTAACAGAGCTTTACAGACAAGGGCAGGAAGAGTACAGGCGTCACAAACTTTTTGTATTGCTTAACGATGATGAGTTTGCCTATATACATAGGCACCCGATCGTGTCATTTGCTGCTGAAAGCGATAATTACCCGATGAGTTTTTATAATACCCGCGAAAATGAATGGCAGGGAATTGTCTTTGATATTCTTGATGAAATAGAAAAACTTTCCGGACTTTCATTTGAACGTGTCAACGGTCCGTACACAGAATGGCCGGATTTGCTGAAAACGCTGGAAGACGGAAATGCAGCAATGATTTCTGAATTAATCAAATCGAAGGAACGGGAAGGCCGCTTTTTATGGCCTGATACGCCGATTTTAACAGATACTTATGCACTTCTTTCCCGGTCGGATTATCATAATATTGATGTCAACGAAATCCTGTATATCAAAATTGGCATTATGAAGGATACTGCTTATTCCGAAATATTTCAGAACTGGTTTCCGGACCATTCCAACACAGTTATGTACGATACTGCCGATGCAGCCTTTAACGCCCTGGTAAAAGGAGAGGTGGACATGGTGATGGGGAGTCAAAACTTACTCCTTGTTCTGACCAATTACCAGGAACGTGCCGGTTTTAAAGTTAATGTTGTGTTCGATCGTTCCCTGGAATCTGCATTTGGTTTTAATATCAACGAAAAAGAATTATGTTCTATTATCAATAAGGCGCTTCATTTGATCGATACAAAGGGAATTTCGGGACACTGGACAAGAAAAACCTATGATTACAGGGCTAAACTGGCCCAGGCACAGCTTCCCTGGCTTGTTGTTGCATCTACCCTGCTTTTATGCTTGGTTGTTTTACTGTTTGTTTTCTTCAAAAGAAAACGGCAGGAAAAAAGAAATCTGGAAAACTTGATACAAAATCGTACTGCCGAGCTTGACAGGCAGCATGGGCTAATGTACATAGTCAATAACGCCGCTGTTCTTCTTCTGGAATCGGATGCAGAGAACCATTCGGATGCGATGATGCGGGGTATGGAAATGATAGCCCATGGTATTGATGTAGATCGTGTCAGTGTCTGGCAGAATCACCGTAAAGATGATGAAATACTCTATTATAGGTTGGTATGCCAATGGGCTGCCGGCGGACTGCCGCCATTGGAAGAGAACAAGGATTTTGCATATAAAGACTTTTTGCCGGGCTGGGAGGACATGTTTAACCGGGGCGAGAGTGTTAACGGGACAATTGACAGTATTTCCGAGACGGAGCGTACAAAGTTGGTTCCGTTTGCAATTCAATCCATCCTGGCTATTCCGATCTTTTTAAAGGGAGAGTTTTGGGGCTTTGTCAGTTTTGATGATTATCATGCCAGACGCGTTTTTCCCGAAGGGGAAGTAAATATCCTTCGTTCGTGGGGTCTGCTTGCTGTCGGCGCTATTCAACGCAGTGAAATAGCACAGAACATGCATAAAGCGCTGATAAAACTGGAAGCTGTAATAAACAATTACAAAGGAATTATCTGGAGCGTAGATACCGATGGTGTAATTACTACCTTTAACGGACAATATTTACAAGTTATAGGGATTGAACCTTCGTTCCTGGAAGGAAAAAAATATATAATTGCCCGGGAAAAAAACAGGCATCTTGATGTTATTGAACATGTAGAAAAAACATTTACGGAAGGTCCTCAGGACTGGATTGGCGAAATTGACGGCAGGTTTTTTCATTCTTATACAACGCCAATGTATAACAAAGAAGGTAAAATAACCGGCGTTGTCGGCAGTACCGATGATGTAGATGATACGATTAAACTTCAGCGTGATTTGGAAACCGCTCTTGAAGCCGCTAAATCAGCCAGCCGTGCAAAATCGGCTTTTTTGGCCAACATGAGCCATGAGATCCGAACGCCGATGAACGCCATAATCGGCATGATCACCATTGGAAAATCTTCCGACGACATTGAACGCAAGGATTATTGTTTTACCAGAATTGAAGACGCATCAAAACATCTTTTGGGAGTAATCAACGATATTCTGGATATGTCAAAAATAGAAGCCGATAGATTTGAACTTTCATATACGGAATTTAATTTCGAGAAGATGCTTCAGCGGGTTGTGAATGTTGTTAATTTCCGTGTTGATGAAAAACAGCAAAAACTTGCTGTTCACATCGACAATAATATTCCAAAATTCCTCTATGGGGATGATCAGCGTCTGGCTCAGGTAATAACAAACCTTTTGGGGAATGCCGTTAAATTTACTCCCGAAAGCGGATCTATCAGTGTGGATTCACGTTTTATGGGAGAAGAAAATGATTTGTGTACCATTCAAATCTCTGTAAGTGATACAGGAATTGGCATAAGTTCCGAACAGCAGTCCCGCCTGTTTCAATCGTTCCAGCAGGCAGAATCCAGTACTGTGCGTAAATACGGGGGCACAGGTCTGGGACTTTCAATTTCCAAAAGTATTGTGGAAATGATGGATGGAAAGATCTGGGTTGAATCCGAACCCGGAAAAGGCTCCACTTTTATTTTTGAAATCAAGGCAAAACGAGGCGAAGATAAAAATCCGCAGTCTTCCCATAATGGTGTAAATTGGAGCAATGTCCGTATTCTTGTAGTTGATGATGACAAGGATATTCTGATGTATCTTAAAGAGGTAACAAAAGGATTCGGTGTTTCCTGCTGTGACACTGCAATTAGCGGAGATGCGGCGCTTGCTCTTGTTGAGCAAAACAAAGGTTATAATGTTTATCTTATAGACTGGAAAATGCCGAAAATGGACGGTATTGAGTTAACCAGGGAATTAAGGGAAAAAGGATCTGTTCCGGATAATTCGGTTGTAATAATGATTTCTGCTGCGGAATGGACAATGATTGAAGAAAAGGCAAAAAAAGCAGGAGTCGATAAATTTTTATCCAAACCTCTGTTTCCTTCTACAATCATGGATGCCGTTAATGAGTGCCTTGGTGTGAGCCAAAAGCAGATGGAAAATAATCAAAATGAGTTAAACGGCTGCTTCGCAGGCCGCCGTATTTTGCTGGTAGAAGATGTGGAAATTAATCGCGAGATTGTAATTGCATTGCTTGAACCGACGCTTTTGGAAATAGATTGCGCCGAAAACGGTACTGAAGCTGTTCGTATGTTCGGCGAAACTCCGGAAAAGTACGAAATGATTTTAATGGATATTCAAATGCCCGAAATGGATGGCTATGAAGCAACACGCCGTATCCGTGATTTTGAGGCGAAAATAAGGGAAAAAAATGACGGACTATTGCCGGAAGTCCCAATAATAGCTATGACAGCCAATGTTTTCCGGGAAGATATAGAAAAATGTTTTGAAGCGGGAATGACTGACCATATAGGGAAACCATTGGATTTTGAAGAAGTATTGGAAAAGTTAAAGAGTTATTTACCTTAAGTAATAAATAATGTTAATATGTTTAAGAAACCATAACACTACGGAGGAAGAAATTGAAACGAATTATAGTTGTGTTTACCTGCATACTGATTGCGGCTTTGTTTTTTGCATGCGGGAAACAGGATAGTGCGGACGGCAGTCAGGATAGTTCACTTACAACAATAATGAATGCAAAAAAACTGGTAATGGGTCTGGACGATTCTTTTCCGCCCATGGGTTTTCGCAGCGAAAGTAATGAAATCGTAGGCTACGATGTAGATCTTGCCAAAGAAGTAGCCAGAAGAATGGGTGTTGAACTTGTACTGCAGCCGATTGACTGGGCGGCGAAGGAACAGGAACTCAATACCAAACAGATTGACTGTATCTGGAACGGCTTTACCATTACAGAAGAGCGCAAAAATAATGTTCTCTTTACTCCCCCTTATCTCCGGAACGCCCAGGTAATTGTAGTTAAACAAAATTCACCGGTACAAACTTTGGCTGACCTTTCCGGAAAAACAGTTGGAACCCAGGCAGGTTCCGCTTCGATTGAAGCAATTGATGCTGCCCAGGAGTTTAAAGAAAGTTTAAGAGAAATTATTACATACAAGGATTTTCTTACTGCACTGATGGATTTGAATGTTGACGGAATCGATGCGGTGGTTATCGACCTTGTAGTAGCTAACGACAACATCAACCGTTCCGGTCAGGCTTTCCGTATTATTGGGGAATCTTTGGGAGACGAAGAATTCGGCGTTGGTTTCCGTAAAAACGACAAAGCCCTGGCTGATAAGGTTTGGTCAATTCTCCTGGACATGGCAGGGGACGGTACAGTTGCCAGAATTGCAACTCAGTGGCTGGGCGCTGATATTTCCATAATCGGGAAATAGATAAGCTTGTTCCTAAGACTGCGAACCTTCGGTTCAGCTTAGTTTCGTGACAAGCTTTGGGGCTAAGAAAAATCATGGTACAATTACTGGGTATAATGCTCAAAGGGGCCGGGACTTCTCTTGAGATTTTTTTTCTTACCCTGATTTTTTCCCTGCCCCTGGCGTTGTTTGTTGCCTTTGGACGAATATCACATAATCGGGCGCTCAGCAGCTTTGTCAAATTTTACATTTTGATAATGCGCGGAACGCCCCTTATTTTACAGATTATCTTTATTTATTTTGCGCCAAAACATCTTTATGCTTTTCTGGACAGAAATTTTTCGCAGCTAATTACTTCGCCGTTTTTTTGGAACAGCCTGCGATTTGTCCTTTCCTACAATCGTTTTACAGCGGTGATTATTGCTTTTGTACTGAATTATGCAGCCTACTTCGCAGAGATTTACCGCGGCGGCATTGAGTCCATACCAAGGGGGCAATATGAAGCCGCAAAAGTCCTTGGCTTTACCGGTTCCCAGACTTTCGGGAGGATTATCCTGCCCCAGGTTATCAAGCGGATTCTTCCTGCTGCGGGAAACGAAGTAATTACTTTGGTTAAGGATACTGCCCTTGCACAGGTTATTGGCGTGGCTGAATTGTTTCATGCTGCCCAGACTGCTTCAGCCAGGGAATTTTCTACAACTCCTATATTCATGGCCGGGCTTTTCTACCTTGTTATGAACTGGGTGGTAACGGTAACACTAAGCCGCTGTGAAAAGAAGCTTGCATATTATCAGTAATAAAGCTTGAGGTTAAAAGGTAAAATAATTAATGGAAGTTATTAAAGTACAGAACCTTTCAAAATCATTTGGCGCTTTGGAAGTACTAAAAAACATTTCCTTTTCTGTTAATCAGGGCGAAGTAGTTGCGATTATTGGCCCTTCCGGTTCAGGTAAATCCACTTTGCTCCGCTGCATTACCCACCTTGAAACTATAAACAGCGGGAGCATTACCCTGACAGGAAGGGACATGGTTAAAGACGGCGTGTATGCCCATGCAAATGAACTGCGCGAAATCTGTCTTAAAGTCGGCCTGGTTTTCCAAAACTTTAACCTCTTTCCTCATTTTTCCGTAGAACGCAATATAACCGAAGCCCAGGTTCATGTTTTACGCAGAACAAAGGCAGATGCCGCAGCACGGGCGGTAACCTTGCTTGAAAAAATGGGACTTTCCGATAAAACCCGTTCATATCCATTTGAACTGTCCGGCGGTCAGCAGCAGCGTGTTTCGATTGCCCGGGCTCTTGCCCTGGATCCGCAGGTACTTTTTTTTGACGAGCCCACCAGTGCCCTGGATCCTGAATTAACCGGAGACATACTGAAAGTTATCAGAAATCTTGCATCCGAAAAGATGACTATGGTAATTGTTACACACGAAATTCCCTTTGCCCGCGAAGTTGCAGACCGTGTTCTTTTTATGGACGGCGGTGTTTTTATCGAAGAAGGCCCGGCAGCTGAACTTATCGATAATCCAAGACAGGAACGTACCAAAATGTTCCTTTCACGGCTATCGCGGTTAGGAGATGCTTCTTAGTTTTATTCGCTAATAATTAATCGATTTTTCCTTGACAAGTATCACTCTCTGTATTACTATAAAGTTGGGATTGCTACCAGTGCAACACTGGGCATTACCTTTTTGACACAGGAGTGTGGGTAAAACAGGTAATGTAGGATGATAAACACACGGAAATGTAATAATAATATCATTTTAGCTGTAGAAAATGGACAAGAGGTTATAGCTCTCGGTAAGGGTATAGGTTTTAATATCCGTCCTGGAGATGAAGTAGATATAAATCTTGTTGAAAAGGTTTTTGTTCCCCAGAAAACGGTTCAAATAAACCGTTTTAAGGACATTCTTGCGGATTTGCCTTACGAGATCATTATTCTTGCCAGTAAAATTGTTGATCATGGAAAAAAACGCCTGGAACAACCCCTTAATCAGAGTATTGTCGTCGCTTTAGCAGATCATTTGAATTTTGCTGTTAACAGGCTGAAAAAACAAATAAACATAGATATACCTCTGGCCTGGGATATTCAACATATCTATCCGGTTGAATTCGCCCTGGGAAAAGATACTTTGAAACTTATAAAACAGGAAATAGGGATTGATTTTCCCGAGGCAGAAGCTGCCGCTATCGCATTGCATTTTATCAATGCTGAATCGGATCATGCTGATATGTCGAACACCAATAAAGTATTAAAGATCATTAAAAAATCTATAGAAATTGTTGAGGCTCATTATAAAACAGTCTTTAATGAAACGACTCCCGAGTTCAATGGATTTGTAACACTGTTACGTAATACCATTATTCGTTTTCTTTATCACAAAGATGAAAAGATGGCCGAAGAAGATGAAGAACTATACGAATTACTCCGAAAACGTTATTCATTTGCGTTTGATTGTGTGGAAAAGATGGTCTCTTTTATAGAAGAAGAATATACTTGGAAGTTTACTCTTAACGATATGTCATTCCTTATGCTGTATGTCAGCAGGATTTCTGCTCATAACGGCATAAAATAAATAATATGGGTCTTTTTCTGGTCTAAAGATTGGAAAAGTTTCATATATATAATTATTTTGGAGGTATGTATGTCAAACAGTTCCGGAAAGAACAATGCTTTTTGGGGGTTTTTGCAAAGACTTGGCAAATCCCTGATGCTGCCTGTAGCGGTTCTTCCCATGGCAGCCATTTTTATGGGTATTGGTAACTGGATTCTCAAAGGGGATAGCGCCAACTTTTTTGGCTTGCTTTTCTCTACCGTAGGGAACGCTGCTATCAATAATATGAGTGTTCTCTTTTGCCTTGGCGTTGGAATCGGTATGTCAAAAGACGGTCACGGGACTGTGGCTGTGGCTTCCTTGGTTTCCTGGTTTGTGGTTCGGGGTATCCTGAACGAAAGTCTTGCTTCCACAATCTTGGGCCAACTGTCCCCCGCTCAGGCAGCCGCTTACGGAGCCACTGACAACGCCCTTATCGGTATACTCTGCGGCCTGACAGCGGCTTTTAGCTACAACCGTTTTAAGGATACTCAGCTTCCCACTGCTGTCGCTTTCTTTGGAGGCAGACGTTTTGTGTCCATCGTATCCATGGGTCTTTCAGCTTTGCTGGGTTTTGTTCTCCTTTTTATCTGGCCCGTCTGTTTTAGCGGTATAATGAAATTTGCAGCTGCGGTTGCCAATACAGGTCCTTTTGGGGCGCTGATTTTTGGTTTCTTTAACAGGCTTCTTATTCCCATTGGACTTCACCATGCCCTTAATGCGGTAGTACTCTTTGACGTTGGCGGGATAGGCGATGCGATCCGCTATTGGACCGGAGACTTTCTCTATAACGCCCAAGGCAAACAGATCACCGGAATGTTTTCTACAGGATTTTTAACAGTGCCCTTCTTCGGCCTGCCGGCTGCCGCTTTGGCCATGTATCTGCGTGCCAAACCGGAAAAGAAAAAAGCAGTTATGGGGCTTTATATTTCTGGCGCTCTTTCTGCATTTCTTACCGGAATCACAGAGCCGTTGGAATTTGCATTTATGTTTCTGAGTCCGCTCCTTTTTGTACTCCATGCTTTGTTGGCTGGGCTTGCTAACTTTGCCTTTGCCTTGACGTCTATTCGTGCAGGGGTCGGTGCAGCTCCGGGTTTTATCGAATTCATCTTCGGTACCAGTGCACCGGGCGCCCATAACCCCTGGCTCCTTATAGCCTTTGGCCCGATTGTAGGGGTAGTATATTTTCTTGTCTTCTTTAATGTTATCAAGTGGTTTAATCTGAAAACTCCCGGAAGAGAAGATGATATGGGAGATTTGGAAGAACAGGCTTTTACTATGAAAAGCAATGATTTTACCGGGGTAGCAAAAGTTATTTTTGAAGCCTTGGGAGGATCAGCAAACATAAAATCGCTGGATAATTGTGTTACCAGGCTTAGGATTGAATTGAATGATCCTTTAAAGGTTGATGATCCGAAAATTAAATCAACAGGTGTGCTGGGAATTATGCATCCAACCAAAGATACCATACAAATTGTTGTGGGAACTCAGGTACAATTTGTTGCCGATGCCATAAAAGCGCTGATGCAACAGAAGGGATAACAGGAGGCTGATATGCTTATCCGCTGTGATCGAATTTTTAATGAAGTTGCGGAAGATTTTACCCCGGGTGAAATCCTGATAGAAGGTGAACATATTGCCGATTTCCGCCCGGCAGAAAGCACGAAAGAAACACCGGATTATCGGAATTGTTATATTCTGCCGGGTTTTATCGATGTACACACTCACGGCGGATTTGGCAGAGCCTTCATGGAAATTTCTCCGGAGGAAATTGATAAAATAGCTCTGTATTTTGCTTCCTCCGGCGTTACTGCTTTTTTCCCCACTACAGTTTCCGGTGCAGAAGAAGCCTGCAGACAGGGTACAGAAAGCTGTGCTCAGTCTCAGGCATACCTCGGCGGGAAAGATTTCCAAGGCGCCCGGCTTGCCGGAATTTACCAGGAAGGCCCTTTTCTTTCTCCGGAAAAACCGGGTGTCGCTGATTTGAAGAATTTTTGCAAGCCAAATGTAGAATATATTCGGAATCTTCGTACTCACGCTGAGAAAATTCACGGACCTGCGATCAAGTTTGTAGCCATTGCTCCCGAACTGGAGGGGGCAATGGATTTTATAAGGGAAGTTTCCCCTTCAACAATCTGCGCTCTCGCACACAGTACGGCGGATTATGTTACTGCAAAGAGGGCGATTGATTGCGGTGCGGTTCAGATAACCCATCTATTCAACGCTATGAATCAAATGCTGCACCGGGAACCCGGAATCATCGGTGCAGCATTTGATTCCGGTGCTGTACGGGCGGAACTCATTGCCGATGGAAACCATGTTCATCCTGTAGCAGTACGTGCGGCATTTCGTATGTTTACAGACGAACGTATTATATTAATCAGCGATAGTTTGTTTTCGGGTCTTCAGGATGGAGATTATCAGGGAGGCGGGCTTACTATAACACTAAAAAATGGAATAGCTAAAACTAACAAGGGTGTATTGGCTGGTTCCTCAAAAACTCTGGGTCAATGTGTGATTAATGCAGTTAAGAATATCAAGATATCTTTATATTCGGCGGTAAAATGCGCTTCTGTTAATCCTGCCAAACAGGCGGGAATTTTCCATGAATGCGGCAGTATAGCTGCGGGTAAATATGCAGACTTGGTGATTCTGGACAGTGATTATACCATAAAAGAAGTAATTGTCAGGGGAAAAAGGAAAGATGCGGAGCAAAATCATTGAAGTAAAAAGCCCTCTGGACGGAACCGTAATCTCTCTTTCAAAAGTCAAGGACAAAACATTCTCCAGTGGTGTACTGGGTAAAGGAGCAGCCATATTTCCAATTAACGGAAAAGTGGTTTCTCCGATCAATGGTGTAGTTGACTCTGTTGCTGATGCAGGGCATGCAGTTAATTTAATAGGCGATCAGGGTGAAGAAATATTGATCCATTTTGGTATAGATACAGTTACTCTTAAAGGCAAGCCTTTTATTGTTAAAGTAAAGGCCGGAGACAGAGTTATGGTTGGAGATGTATTACTTGAAGCAGATCAGAAAATGATAACAGATGCAGGCCTTGAAACGGTAAGTCCTGTACTGCTCCTTAATTCAACTGATTTTAAAGGAATCAAAACTGTCTTGGGAAAAGTAAAAACAGGGGATTTACTCTTTACTATTAAGGTATGATTTGTATATATCAAATACATGATGTCTCAAAATGGGGTATTAAACCAGACTTTCGAATAAAATCTAACCGAAAGGGAAATACGAATATTTGACTAATTCCCGAAAAACCGGTAAAATTTGGTATATTTTTGCATTCTTACAAGGAGAAAAGGATGATAAACAAGAGAACTGCTCTGTCGAGCGTGGTATTGGCTTTGGTATTACTGGTCTGTATAATTGCTTGCCAGTCCAAAGCAGAACCAGGAGGAATGACATTAAAAAAAGGTGTCTTAATGATTGGAATGGAAATTGGCTATCCCCCCATGGAGTATTTTGATGAAGATGGAAAAACTCCCATTGGTTTTGACGTAGAAATGGGAAAAGCTGTTGCGGCCAAGCTTGGGCTGACACCTGAATTTATTGATACGGCCTGGGATGGAATTTTTTCCAGTTTGGATACAGATAAATTCGACTGTATTATGTCTTCCGTAACCTATACCAGTGAACGGTCTACAAGGTATAATTTTTCCACACCTTATGTAGTTAATGCCCAGTACTTAGTGGTTCGTAATGATTTACCGGTAAAACCAAAATCACTAGAAGAGGTTCAGGGCCTTCGCTTGACCTTTCAGGGAGAAACCACTTCCGATGAACTGTATCAGGACTGGTCTGCGAGGACGGGAATCAGGTTAGAGACCTACCCCTACGACAAGGTAATGAACTGCTTTGACGACCTTTCATTGAACCGGGTTGATGTAATTCTGGTAGACAGTGTTGTTGCTGCAGAATATCTTTCAAGGCCGGGAAATCCCTATGAAATTTCCGCCCTGGTTAGTGATGATGAGGTTCTGGCTATTTGTATAAAGAAAGGCAACGATGAGCTTACCGCTGCAATTGACAAGGCATTGGACGAACTCTATGCTGAAGGAACTCTCCAGAGAATTTCACAAAATATCTTTGGTACCGATGTAGTTTCTCCCGCAAGAAAATAGGTTTTTTGGCATTAAACAGGCAGTTGTTTAAAGGAAACATTTGAAAATCTAAGGTAGCTGTTCCAAGAACTGAAGTTTTGGAACAGCCTCATTTAGTAAGTAGAGGATTTTAGTGGAAACTATTGAAAGAATGATCAAATGGATTCCTCCGCTTCTTAGCGGCGCCCGAATTACTATTTCTCTTACCATTCTTTCCGTGTCGGCAGGATTGGTATTAAGCCTCTTTCTTGCCCTGGGAAAGATGTCTAAAAATGTCATTATTAACAAGCTTTGTTCAGCCTATATTTTCTTTTTCCGGGGCACACCGCTCCTTATGCAGCTTTACTTTATTTATTTCGGCCTTCCCATGATCTCGACGGCCTTAACAATAAACAACCGTTTTGTTGCAGCTTTTATTGCATTCGGCCTTAATTCCGCTGCTTATTGTGCGGAGATTATCAGGGCGGCGATCCAAAGTATCGACAAGGGCCAGTTCGAAGCCGGCAAAGCTCTTCGTCTGTCGTATGCTCAGACCATGTTCCTGATAATTATTCCTCAATCAATACGCCGTCTTATTCCGCCTGTAGGAAATGAATTCATTATGGTACTGAAAGATGCTTCCCTGGTTTCGATTATCGCTCTGACTGATATAACAAAACAAACAAGATCCATTCAGTCTTCCACTGCATCATCTCTTGTATATATACCGGCGATGATTCTCTACCTTATTATCACAGCAGTCTTTTCATTTATCTTTCATAAAATGGAAAAGAAATATTCGGTTTACCTTTAGGCGGCCCGCTCATGACCATGGTTAAAACAGTTGATGTATGTAAAACCTTTCACGGCAAACCCGGAAGGGGTCCTCTCGAAGTGCTTAAAAATGTTTCCCTGACAGTGGAACAAAAGGAAGTGGTCTGCATTATTGGCCCTTCCGGAGCGGGAAAATCAACATACCTGCGGACATTGAACAGGCTGGAAACCATCGACTCGGGTAAAATCTATATCGAAGAAAAATTACTTTTTGACTGCACCAGGGGAGTAAACCACGTTCACCTTCCTCACCAGGAACTTAATACTTCGCTTCTGGAAGTTGGCATGGTTTTCCAGAACTTTAACCTCTTTCCGCACAAGACAACGCTGGAAAACCTTATGCTTGCTCCAATGCATGTTAAAAAAATCCCGCAAGGCAAAGCAAAGGAAAAAGCATTGCAGCTGCTTGACAGGGTTGGCCTGTCAGATAAAGTGGATGCTTATCCTGCCCAGCTTTCCGGCGGCCAGCAGCAGCGGGTTGCCATTGCACGCGCCCTTGCTATGGAACCCAGGATTATGCTTTTTGATGAGCCAACAAGTGCTCTGGACCCGGAACTTGTCGGAGAAGTTCTTGCAGTAATGAAGGATCTTGTTAAAGCCGGGATGACTATGCTTGTGGTAACACATGAGATGGGTTTTGCCAGGGAAGCGGCGGATAAAGTAGTAGTAATGTTTGAAGGCTCAATTCTGGAAATGGATAAACCCGAAAAAATCTTCAGCAGCCCAACTCATGAACGAACCCGGCAGTTTCTCCAGAGTGTTTTGTAAAAATTCCGGTAAAACCGGCTATTGCCGAAGAATGTTACTTTCTCTATAATTCCTTAGGTATTACGTATGGATATTTTTTCTTCACTCACCAATTATGTAGAATTTTATCCTCTGGCAGCGTTTGTAGGCCTTCTTCTGGCTGGCCTTAATATCCCCATATCCGAAGATCTTGTTATTATTACCGGCGCTCTTCTTAATCAGGAAATTGTGCAGGCACAGATTCCGGATACAAAAGGAATGCTGTTCCCCAGCCTTCTGGCGATCTATGTGGGAGTGATCATCAGCGATTTTCTGTCCTACTATCTGGGAACTTTGGTACGAAAAGGTACCATTAAAGCAAGCTTTTTAGACAGTCTGTTCAGTCAAAGAAAAATGGATCTGATTCATAAGCATTTGAACAACCATGGTTTTCTTACTTTTATTATTTGCCGTTTTATTCCTTTTGGAGCGCGGAATACCCTTTTTATGACATCGGGTTTTTTGGGCCTTCCCATGCGCCGTTTTGCTCTTTACGATATTACTGCGGCTCTGATCAGCACCAACACGCTGTTCTTTTTGGTGTATTATTTCGGAGAAGGAGTACGCAGCCCAATCCGGGTAGCAGGCATTATTCTTTTTGTTCTGCTGATTCTTACCATTCTGTTTATGGTAATTCGCTTCCTGTCGCATAATCGCCTAACACCCTGGGGGCTTCCTCAGGTTGTGATCTTCCCCCTTATCCCTGCTGCCGTAATGGCTGTTCTTATATTATTTTGCCGGCAGTTTTTTTGGATAGTTGCCGTTGAAGCAGTGTTGTTCCTTGTTATGTTCTGGATGCTGTCTTTTTTCCGTAACCCTCCCAGAAAGATCGTACCGGATGAATCGATTCTTTATTCTCCCGCAGACGGTAAAGTGACGGATATTTCCCCTGTGGAAGACCAGGAGTTTGGTTCTCTTTTAAGGATAGGAATATTTCTTAGTATCTTTAATGTTCATTTAAACCGGGTTCCCTGTTCGGTAACAATAGATCGTATTACTTATAAAAAAGGAATGTTTAAAGATGCCCGGGATCCGGATTCAAGCCGCGTTAACGAATCAAACACCCTGCTTTTAAAACGTCTTGCAGAACCAAAAGACCCATTGTTGGTTAAGCAGATCAGCGGCGCAATTGCCCGGAATATAGTTTGCAGGGTTAAAGAAACGGACGAACTTAATCAGGGAGACCTTTTTGGCATGATAAAATTCGGTTCGCGTACCGAATTATACTTTCCTGTTAAAGACAGGAGTTATGAACTGGAAGTGAAAATCGGCGACAATGTTCATGCAGGACTTACCCCGCTTGTAAGGTACAACAATGGCTAAGACATTGGAGAAAAAACCTGTTGTCCGGAAGAAAGAGAAAATTCAAACAGAAAAAGTAATACGTAAACACCGAAGGCTTAAATATATTGCAGTCCTTCCAACGGCAGTTACCCTGCTGAATGCTTTTTGCGGTTTTCTTTCCATTGTTTATGCAAGCAAAGGGCCGGGGATTTTCCTGGAAGTATTTTTGCTCCGAAAAACAGGAGTAACTTTTTTTGCAATGTCGGGCTACTTAATCCTTTTTGCCATGATTGCAGATGTATTGGACGGACAGGTAGCCAGGTGGAGCGGAACGAGTTCCGGTTTCGGCGGACAGTTAGACAGCCTTTCCGATGTAATTAGTTTTGGTGTGGCTCCGGCTTTTCTTATGTTCAAAATAATGGAATTACATTTTGGGCTCGAAACATTTGTAAGAAAGTTTTTTTTCCCCGTATCTTTGTGGAAAGCTTTTCCGAGTGTAAGCACACAATTGGCACAATTGGCGGGAAGCTGGATATTATTTGTAGCTATCTTTTATATGCTTTGTGCGGTTATTCGTCTTGCCCGGTTTAATGTGGAAAATGATGCTGATCTTGCTCATCATCAGAATTTTGCCGGTCTCCCGTCTCCTGCTTCAGCCGGAGTTATTGTAAGCCTTGTGATTTTTCAGGAAGATTTTATTGTAAGGATTGCCAACCGTTGGCCGGAGCTGTCATCTTTTTTAATGGATTTAACAAGTTGGCTGCTTCCTTTTTCGGTTCTTTGCTGCGGAATTCTTATGGTAACCCGAATTCGTTATGCGCATCTTGCAAACAGATTACTCAGGAGAAAAAAAAGCTTTGTAAGTGTTATGCTGGTATTGTTTGTCGGTCTCCTGGCAGTGTGGAATATACAGCTTGCAATACTTTTTGGTTTTTGGAGTTTTGCCCTTATTGGTTTTGTCCGCGGTATTATTATAATTATTTCCCGTAAAATAACCAAATAGAATTTTCTTTAAAAACAAAAATAGTCAGATTTAGAAATGAGTCAATTTTTGCCGGATAATTTGACTTTTTTGCAATGTATTATTATATTATTTATATAGAAAAATACAAAAAAGGAGTTAAAAATGGATGAGGATTCTGTTTTCTGGAGTGATGATTATTCCGTTAATTTTGGCTTAATTGACAGTCAACATAAAGAATTGGTTCGTATGACCAATGTTCTTTTTGATGGATGCAAAAAAGGGCATACTGCCGCAGATGTAGCCTTTGTACAGACAATCCGCGGCGCTGTTGAATATGCTCAGACACATTTTTTTACCGAAGAAAAATACATGAAAATGGCTAACTATCCCAATATGACAAACCATAAAAAAGAACATGAAGCATTTGTTACTACAGTAGTAAAATCCGTTCATAATTTTGAAAAAGGTGAATTTGAACCCATTGCTTTGGCCCGATTTTTAAAAGAATGGCTTCTTACCCATATTGCAGAATCGGATAAACAATATGCACCCTATCTGCAAGGGCTTAATTAGAACTTGAGGCTGTTCCAAAACTTTAGTTTTTGGAACAGTTACCTTAGATTAACCTTACTTAAAAAAGATATTTTATATAAAATATCTTTATGCAAACTATTGATATACGCAGTGATACAGTAACTGGTCCTACCGAAAAAATGCGAAAGGCCATGGCAGAAGCAGAAGTGGGCGACGATGTTTATGGTGATGATCCCACAATTAACAGGCTGGAAAAAACAGGTGCAAAACTCCTTGGCAAAGAAGCAGCCCTGTTTGTACCATCGGGTACTTTTGGAAATCAATTGGCGCTTTTTACACATTGCCCCAGAGGTACGGAAGTTGTTTTGGGAGAAGAATGCCATATTATTCAGCATGAGGCAGGTGCAGCTTCAATTATATCCGGAGTGCAAACCAGGACTATTCCTGCGCCGGACGGTGTTTTTACCGGTCAGGAATTGCTAATACGCCTTCGAAAGAGGGATCTTCATGCTCCTCCAACTTCACTTATTTGTCTTGAAAATGCCCATTCTATGGGTAAAACTGTGTCTTTGGCGGTCATGGATGAGGTGCGGAATATTACAAATGAATGGAATCTTCCTGTCCATCTTGACGGAGCCCGTATCTTTAATGCAGCAACCGCCCTTGGCTGCAGCGCTGCGGATATAGCCAAACGATGTGATTCTGTAATGTTTTGTCTTTCAAAAGGACTTTGCGCTCCTGTCGGCTCCCTTCTGGTGGGTGGAAAAAGCTTTATCGAAGAAGCCCGGCTTAAACGAAAAATTATGGGCGGCGGAATGCGTCAAGCCGGAATTTTGGCGGCGGCAGGTCTTATTGCCTTAACGGAACACCCTTTGCTTCTGGCGGATGATCACAAGAGAGCCAGAGAACTGGAAAAAGCGTTGGCGGAAATTCCGGGTATTAGCGTAGACGAGGGAAACATAAATATGGTTTTTTTCCGATGGGTAGCAGAAAAAGAATCTGCCAGGGCGCTGGTCAACGCATTTCGCAGCAGGGGGATTATTATAAATGATCCCGAACAAAAAATACTGAATGGCAAAACGGAGCTTCTTTTCCGTTTTGTTACTCATCACTGGATTGGTGATAAAGAAGCGGAAGCAATTATTGAAGCATGCCGTTTCGTTTTCAGACATTCATCAGCCGGATTTGACGGCTCAGCGAAAGTGTAATAAGCAATGCCGCAAAAACAGGTAATTTACCAACAACGCCGGGAACGTGTCTACGACTGGATGGCACGTGAAGGGATAAGCCTTTTGATGATCGAAGATACTGAAGGCCAAAGAGATTCAAATCTCCGCTGGCTTTCCGGTATGCCTGCCGATGCATTACTTTTTCTTTCGGCGGAAAGGAAGGCACTCCTGGTTCCATGGGATATAAACCTTGCAAAAATTTATGCCAATGCAGATTTTATCCGTGCCTATACCGAGTTTGATCGCCTTCCCATTAAAGCATGTCTTAAAGCAGCTTTATTGCTTAAAATACCACATGGTTCGCGTATAGAAATTCCTTCTGTTACTTCCTACCCGCGTTTCCTCCGTTTTATAGAAGCCCTGACAGATTTTGACGTAATCTGCAGAGATAACGACGGAGCTGCGGCAGTGTTGGAACAGATGCGGGCCATTAAAGATGAAGAAGAGTTACATCTGTACCGCCGTGCTGCTGTTATTACCAATGATATTATTGATCTTGTGGAAAAACATCTAAGAACCGGAAAAATAAAAACGGAGTATGATGCAGTTCAGCTTATTCAGGGAGAATGCAGAAAAAAGCGCTGTGAAGGGACAGGTTTTGAGACCCTTGCAGCAGGGCCTGATCGAAGTATGGCAATCCATTGTTTTCCTGCCTATACCACTTCTCAGTTTGGGACAACCGGTCTTTCAATCCTCGACTTTGGCGTAAAATACCAGGGCTATATTACTGACATAACATTGACAGTAGCGGCGGAACCAACCAAAGCACAGGAGAGACTTTTAACACTAATTGAAAAAGCATACAAGCTTGCCCTGGGAATGGTTCAAGCCGGAAAAACAAGTTTAGACATTGCAGCCGCTGTAGATGCTTTTTTTGCCAAGTCAGGAAAAACCATGCCTCATGCTTTGGGTCACGGCATAGGTCTTGATTCCCATGAAGGTCCATTCCTGCGTAACCGCAACGATAACGAATGGATACTTCAAAAAGGAATGGTAATTACAATAGAACCCGGGCTTTACGATCCCCGTCTGGGAGGATGCCGTCTGGAAAATGATATTCTTGTTACAGAAAACGGCGGGGAAGAATTAACCAATTCCAGAATTATCAGACTGTAGCGATTGCCCGTTTCTGTAGCTAAGCGCCTCAACAACAGAAACGGCGCTTTTGTCAGTTTCTACCATTATTTCTCTTTCTTCGCCGTTAATATAACAGTGTATTACCAATGTTGGGTGAGCCGGAGTCAGAATTTTTTTCCACCAGCATTTTTCCAATATTAACTTTATTGCGGTTATGGAATCATTGGGAATAAAAAAAGTTTTTTCTTTCGGCGCTTCACCGCCTGTTGTAGTTCTGGAGATGGCCATTAGCCACCCTTCGTGCGGGAAGTGATGAAAACGAAAACCGCCCGAAGTGGCAATAGCCAAACCCCAGAGAGATTGGGTATATTCGGTCCAGCCGCTCAGATATTGACCCAGAGACTTTGCCAGTACTTTTTCCCCTATTGATGTTTCGTATTCTTTCCAGTATTTTTCAACATCAAAACTTTCTTTCTTTTTCAGAAACATCTTTGGCAGGCCTCCCGCGGTATATGTATACTGCTTACACAGCGCAAGTAAAATTCCCAAAAGAACAAACCTTTTGGATTTACAGCTTGTCTATTAACATGGAACACTTTCCCGAAGGAATGGGAAGGGTTTTCTTTTTCTTTCCAAGAATATTAATGGTAAAGTAATACAGTTTTTCACTTTCCATATGGATTTCCCAGCCCCTGCCGCTTTTGTTGGAAAGTATTGTGATCATGTTTTTTTTCAAGGACAGATTTTCTATGCCCATAATTTCCAGATTTGGGATAATCCAGTCCACAGTTTTTCTTGGCAGGGAAATAAAAAGCCCCACTATGTTTTCGATTGTTAAACAAATTGTGGAAAGAGCATCATAAGCCAAATACTGTTCTCTGGGAAAATCAGGATTTGTATGCCACTGGGCAGGCCCTTCTTTAAGGGGGAGGTAGGCTTCCCAAAGTTTTCCCTTATGATGATTTCCATCGGGATTCATGGAATCCAGTATAAAGTACAGGTGACGTATTGCACATTCTCTGGCCAACCCCCATCGTTGATATTTTTCCAGACCTTTGATTACCATAAAAGTCAGATGAGGAAAAACCGATCCATGGTAGCCGTCTCCGTTTTCATTGAATGCCGGTTCACAGACTGCCAACGAAGGAAAAGGATGAGGTGCACCGAATATATTGGGATCCTGCAGTTTACTGATTATACGTTCGGCTTTTTCATCATTTGGGATTTCTGCCAATAATGGCCAATAACCAGCCAGGGTTTTTACTTTGATTTGTGTCTCGTTCTTATCGATATCGTAGTAAAAACCGTCATCGTTGTTCCACATAAGGTCATTGATCCTTGTTTTAAGGGAAAAATAACGCCGCTTGTACTGGAAACTCGTTTCTTTATCATTTAGTATGTCTGCCATAGCCGACACGTAAAGAGCATTTATCGCCATGCAAGTATTAAAATCTACAGGATATGATGTATTTTCCCTTGGGGCATTTCCCATTTCTGTTGCTGCTAAAGGCACCTGGTACAGGCCGTTTTCCCTTTTATAGACCGAATCTATCCATTCAGTGTAGCGATGAAGTATTGGAATAATATCCTTGACCCGTTTTTTATTGGCTGATTTATGATACAGGTTGAATTCAGCCCATGCAAAAAGCGGGAGGCTAAGTCCCTCAGGATTGTGCTTTTCTACTATGGGCATGCCGGTACTGACAGAATACGCAGAACGGATTGCCCCAGAGGGCTCCTGGCGTGTATAAAACAGGTCTAAAGTAGGAGAAGCCTGGTAAATTCGATTGGAATAAACAAGAAAAAACGAGGAAAGAATCGCATCGAGCTGTTTTATTGCTGCTGAACCCGGATATGTGAAGAATTTTCCTTCAATTGCTTCCGATTCGCCTCCACTATTCCAATAATCCTGTATCCAAGCCCATGTTTTGTCGTAAACATCCACAAAATCCTGGTCATAGAAGTGGATTTTTGGGAAATCCCTCTTCGTCACGTAAACTCCTGCAACGAGATTAAACTATAGATATCAAAAAGTCAAACAAAATCAGATAAAATGTTCATTTGAATTAACTATTTTCCATACTCTGTCAATTTAGAAAATAATAATTATCCTTTCAGTAGGCAAGCGGTGACGTATTTTAACGAGTAAACTTTGGTCTGAAGCTGAATAAACCCAGCCTGAATAATCGTACCGTTCAAATTGGTTGTTCTGATTAAAGGTTATATCATTAAATTGAAGGGTTGTAAAAGGCTTGATTCCCCTGATTATCAAATAATGAGTTTCACCGGCTGGAAATCCCACATTGAATTCCAGTCTTCCTGCATTTGAGCTTCCATTAATGGATGATGAAGCGGTCCATGCCCAAAGACCCTCTCCGGCAATCTGCGCACGCGCATAATTTTCTCCTGCAAAACAAATACGATACACCCTTTGTGAATCGAGCCTTTCTGTTTCTCCGGTAAAATTCCCCCGAACACTGCGGGGTACGGCGCCCGTTCTGTCTGCCAGGGAAATAACCGAAAGTATAAGGGTTTTTCCCAATGCATTCCTTGTTTCATCTTCGTATTGAATCAGACTCTTTCCAAGCCTTAAATTCAATTCAATGTCCGCTTCTTCGTCCGAATTTCCGTTTTTGGTAAAAACCAAAACATTGTTATCACGTTGGTTTTTCCGAAGACTGCCTGTAATAACGAATAGGACCTGATCAACAAAACGCTCAAATGGATTGTATCTTCCCGGACGGTAACGGTTCCATGCAAACTGGCCTTCCAGAATACCTGCGGCTTGTTCAACTGTCATTGCAGCGGGATCAAATGTCCGCAATATTTCTGCTGCATCATCTATCAGATTACCATACCCCCGTATTGCCAGGAATTCTATAATGTCAGGTTCCTTCAAATAATCAAGTGATTTTTCATTAAAGAGCCGTGCAAGACGTCCTGATTGTTCCCGTTCTGTAGCGGAAAGGGTTCGCAAAGCTGTATCTAGGTGACCAACATAAGACGACGCTTCATAAAAAACATTGGCAGGATTCCAGGCAGATGAAACCGCCGCTGCCGCCGATCTGAATGTACCTCTCTTCAGAGCTTCGCTCATGTAGGCGTTTAATAAATCCCCATTTACTTCTCCCCCGGCAGCAACAGTACGGTTCCAAAGCATATATGCCTGATCCAGCCACAGAGCTACAGCCGTTTCATATTCTTCACTGTTTAACGCAGCCGGAATAATAAAATCCCGGGGATTAGCAGTTTCTTTATCCGGGACTATCCGATAACTGATCGCAGGATTTTGAGCTTCCAGAAGAATGAAACCGCTTTCCGATCCTGCGAAGCCGGCACCGCTCCTGCTAAAGGTATAGTTATTACCGTTGGCATTGACCAACAGTTGTTGTCCGTCATTCTGAACAATGCTTGTAGGCAATGCTTTAAAAGGAATTTTCAGGGAATGGTATTTATAATTTTCTGTATTGGGAGTTAATTCATTATCGTCAATTTCTTCAATGGAACTGTTTACGGCAGTTGCATACGTATCAGAAATATCATTTAAAACCGGCAGATTGGTACCAATTGAAAAATCAGCCCGTATCCTCAGTTCAATTGCCCCTCCCGAGTACTGTGTTGTAAAAACCAGATCGGGTCCTTCTCTAAGGCGAAAATACACTTCGTTGTCTGTTAATGTCATTACCTGCGGTATTGCAGGAATATCGGCAGGACCGCCATAAAAGCCAGAGAGTTCCAATCCGTCTGCCAGTATAAATTCCATGCCGCCAAAAAAAACACTTGCCTTCCCGGCAATGGGATATATGTTTGGCATAAGTTTTTGATTTTTAACATAACTTCCCTGGATAACCAGATCTCCTTCCCGCAGAGTAAAACTGGTTTTTTTGTTAAACTGAACGTAAACCAATGTGATAAAGATCGCAGCATACAGGAAGAGCAGCAGTAAAAAACGCGGAATTACGGGTTTTCGCATCCCGTACTAATATCCCTTTTCTTCTATACGAGCCAGTACCTTTTGCGAAAGTACCCTGAATTGGGGCGGCAGGGTTTCACTGCCCTCTGCTCTATACAAAACCATCAAATTTTCAAAGCCCCTTCGTGCTTCGGAATATCGTTTTTGTTTGTAATGTATAAAGGCTATTTCATATTCACCTGTAACATAGTACTCATTAATATTACCGTAACGTTCCAGCAGTGCCTGGTAATACTGAATGGCAACTTTGTATTTATTATCATCAGTTGCTTCCTGGGCTCTCTGGATGATTTTTGTTGGCGGCATGTCTTCAGGAACATACACCGGGCCGGAGATACAAGACACAGCCGTTAGCAATAGAACGGCAAAAAAAAGAGGACAGAACTTCATATACTAATTATATCACAACTAATTTAAAAAGAAAAGGTGAGTTTGTTCCAAAAACTGAAGTTTTGGAGCAAACTCAGGATTAAAAATCCATGCCCATATAAAAGCTGAACTGGAAGAGGCCGGAATTCATGTTATATGCAATGTTGGCGCCCATGGCCGGCAGAGCAATCTGGCTAAGGTAAAAACGGAGTCCTCCGGAGGGACCGTAATTAAATTCTTTGCCGGAAACAGGGCCATCGTAATAAACGCCTTGCCATGAGCCCAGAATGGAAAGTGTTCCCATTCGGAATTTAACAAGGTATTTTTCCAGTCCGGCAGAAAAACCAGCATAATGTCTGGCGGAAAAATGTCTGGGTAGTATGTCTACCTGGGCTTTTTGAGGGCCTCCTTCGTTAAGAGGATCTGATCCCGGTGTCCAAACAGCCCCGCCCCTGAAGGCAAGGCGAAAGCCCGGAACAAGGGATTTTTCGTAAACAGTTCTGAGTTCCGTCTGATGATAAGAAGTTCCCTGGAGGGCATAGTTGTAATGATATGTCAGGGAAAGACTCTGCTGGGAAAGAAGATAACCATCCCAGTCAGAAGAACGCAGGGAAAATCCCGGTGTAAAACCAAGTAAAATTGCTCCGTCCGGAGGAGGGTTTAAGTTTTCTTTCTGAAGGGATATATGTGAAAATGAAGCGGCAACAGAGCCTGTAAAATGTTCGGTAAAGGGATAATACAAACCAAAAGAAAAACGAAGCTGGTCTGTTGTATAAAGCCGTTGTGTTTTTTCGTCTTTGTCCTGATCTTCACGCTCACGCCGTCCGTACATAAACAAACTGTTCCAGCCTGGCTGTCCTTTTTGATTTGGGGCATGATTATACATGGCAACAGCCGTAATTCCTCCAGTTCCGTACATGCCTCCGATTACAGCCTGATCCATCAGTCCAAACGCATTTCTGTCTACCAGGAAAAAGCCGAAATTGCTTCCCCCCGAACCGGCCAATACCAGAGGTACGGGAAAGAGAGCCCATTTTTCCTTTACAATAAGGCGCAATACAATGCCTTCTTCTGTTTCAATGAACTCTGCAGAAACAATCTCTAAAATTCCTGTATCTTTTACCACTGCGTATACTTCATTAAGATCCAGGGACAATGTTTCACGGCCAATAAATTTTTCCAGAGGATGCTGTGCAACATGATTTTTGGTGCGCTTTAAACCAATTATTTCTATGGAAGATATGTATCCGGAAGGAACAAAACTTTCTTGCGAATAAAGCGGAAAGGCACAAAAAACCGCGAAGATTGCGAAAGCAAAAAAAATCGGTTTTAAACGGTTATTCCACAGGTACTGTACACACCGTTTTTGCGGCGAATTATAGTAATTTCCTTGCACTCGAGGGCCGAAGGCACCCATATAACAGACGTACCAAAACCTTAGATTTTGGTAAGCCATCCTTTGGTATCCGGTATAAGTCCATATTGCATACCCTTAAGCGTTTTTTGCAGTTCCGAACTTAATTCACCGGGAAATGTGAAGGTTGCTTTTTTTCCATTATGGGTTATTGATGAAATCGGAACTGCTCCTGCAGCTGTTCCGCTGACAAAACATTCCTTTGCTTCGGAAAAAATTTCGTCGATAGCAATCTTTCTTTCGACAACCTTTACTCCTCTGTCTCTGGCCAATTCCATCAGGCTTAAACGCGTAATACCCGGAAGTATTGTGTCTCCAAGTTCAGGCGTTATCAGTTCACCCGATTTAAGGTAAAAGAAAATGTTGCTGGAAGAGCCTTCTTCGACGTACTTGCGATCCACAGCGTCAAGGAATATACATTCCATGTACCCCTGTTCAACCGCTTCGTGCTTGGCCAATGCTGCAATTACATAGTTGGAATCGGCCTTGATCCAGCCGGTTCCTTTTGGAGTGGCTCTGATACGATCCGTAACCAATGCATCGGAGCTTCCGCCCGAAAAGTAGGCGCTTACCGGAGTACCGATCATTATCACCCACGGCTCTTTTGAAATGTTTACTCCGATTCCTCCTTCGGAATAGCTAAAGGGACGGATATATATGGAATCGGCATTCATAAAGGAATCTTTTTCCCATTCGGCTTTATATGACGGGCAAAAACCAAGGTTTATATTACGCCGGATCATTTCTACTGCTGCTTTAACAAAAATATCTGCAGGAAAGGGCGGCATAAAAAGGCCTTTCATGGAATTGTGGAAACGTTTGCCGTTTTCGCCGGGCCGGAAGATTGCAAAGCCGCCGTTTTTCTGGGGCAAAGCTTTAAGCCCTTCAAAACAACCAAGTCCGTACTGGGTAGTGTAATTAACCAGCGGCATGTCGTTGTAAAAATTGCGTGAATCCGACAAAGCAGTTGCTTCTGTTTTTGGAAGCTGCGCTTCTTCTTGGGGAGTTTTGTGAGGCTTTTCAATAAATTCTTCTGTCCAGCCTCCGCTTTCTGTATACTTTGCCCGGTAAACGACAGGGTAACTGTTTAATGTAAAAGCCATAATCTTCCTCCTGCTTAATTATAGCACAGTTTCAAAATATGCCACTTTTAATGCTTTGTCAACAAAGTAACTTCGCAATAACTTTGCCTGCCTTACCCCGATGGCTAAGAAGGTTCTTTTCTTCTTCCGGAAGCTCTGCTACGGTACGGTTTAATTCAGGAATATACACGACAGGATCGTAACCAAAACCTCCGTGTCCGCGGATTTCCTGAACCGCTGAAACAATTTCCCCTTCCATAGTTTCCTGTACCAGGTAAAAACGTTCATGGCCGAAAAAGAGAACCATGGCGCAAACAAATCTACATGTTCGCAGTGCATTTACAGTAGATTGTGCAGCCATTTCTTCCAGCAGCAGGATGTTTCGTTCGCTGTCGCTGAGTTTGTCTGCGTTTGGTTTTGAAATAAAAGCACCGTTGCCGGCCCATGAATCTTTTCCGTAATAGCGGGCTGAGTAAATCCCCGGCCTTCCTCCCATAACATCTACGCAAAGTCCAGAATCATCGGCGAGTACCGCATAGGGTTTATCCTGATTTGTCGTGTTCAAAATATGATAAAGGCTTCCGGCTTTTATTAGGGCGTTCTCTGCAAATGTAGTTCCAGTTTCTTCCGGGTCAAAGTTATGTATTCCCGCTTCGGCCGGAAGTTTAAGTTTGCAGCCGCCCAGAATGGCGGCCAATTCTTGTTGTTTATGTTTGTTCCCTGATGCAAGCCAAATGGTCATAGTACAGTGTATCACAGGCTAACCTTGCATGCTATTACTTCATGCTCTGCTCTGCTATACTGAACCCGTGGATATTGCCTTTGGTCATTCTAACATGGATTTGGACTGCCTGGGTTCCCTTATCCTGGTAAAAAAACTCTTTCCGGATCATATCCTTGTCCGAAGCAGGATAATACATCCTGCGGCGTACAGTGTTTACAATCTGTACGAGGATTATTTTAATTGTATTTACCCTAAGGATTTGGAAAAGGAAAAGATAGATCACATTATTATTGTTGATACTTCGAGTGCAGACAGAGTTAAGGAATATTTTAACTGGATTCGCAACTCCGATCCGAAGATTATCATTTATGATCATCATCCGCAGGAAAATTGCGACATTCATGGTGCAGAGCTTCTGGGAAAAAACTGGGGATCCAATACAAGCTATTTGGGTAAACTTGTTATGGAACGGGGAATAACTCTGGGAAGCGAAGAGGCTACCATAGCGCTTACGGGGATTTATGCCGATACGGGCAGATTTATATACGAGAGCGTGTGCCGCGAAGATCTGGAAGTTGCTGCCTGGCTTTTGGATATGGGGGGCTCCTTAAAGCTGGTAAAGAGTTTTCTTGAAACGATTAGAGAAGAAGATCAGATAGAAATCTTTAATCAGCTTCTTTTGCTGGTTCAGAAGAAGTTGATACGCGGTCATGAAATTCTTGTTTCCTACCTGGAGATAGGCGAGAATGTTCCGGGCCTTGCTCCTGTGGTAGAAAAAATCATGGACATAGAAAATCCGGATGCGTATTTTGCCATTTTCTTTGTGCGGAAAACCAGAACCATACTGGTCATTGCCAGAAGCCAGAGAAAGAAAATAAACCTTCATGCCCTGTTAAGCGTATACGGCGGAGGCGGACATCAACTGGCTTCTTCACTAATGCTCCGGGATCAGGAAGGGCCGAAGTTTTACGAGAATTTTATGGAATATCTTAGACGTTCACTAATTTATGCAACCCGTGCCAAAGATATTATGACCAGGAAGGTGTTTTCCATAAACGAAAACAGTACCATTATGAATGCTTCTATTTTTATGGAAGAGGTTAATCATACGGGGATTCCTGTATTGAATAATGAAGGAATATTAACCGGGTTTATCGGACTGAAGGATATTATGAAGGCCCGCCGTGTTTCGGCGATGAATGCTCCGGTACGCGCCTATATGAAAAAAAACGTTGTCAGTTCCCCTCCGGATGTTACCATGAGGGAAGTCGAACGGATTTTTTACAAGCACCACATTGGGCATCTTCCTATTGTTGAAGCCGGTGCATTAACCGGGATAGTTACACGCTGGGATTTCCTGCAGTACAAGAAGCAGCGCGAAGATCTTGCAGGTGAGCCATTTGACTCGGCAGAATAAGCTTGTTCCAAGAACTGAAGTCCTGGAACAGGCTTATATGACAGATGAAAGTTTTTCTGTAATTTCTTCGTAATTCATAAGGTCTACGTTTTCCCGAAGCCAGGCTACAAGTCCATTGTCGGATTCGTATTCGTAGGCATAAAGTTCTGACATAATCTCATCTATCACACCTGCATTAAAATCTTTACAGGCTTCCGAAAGCTTTAACAGCATTTCATTGTCCGGATTGCCTTTTTTTGGCTTTGGTTCTTTTGGGGACATTTGCCCGAACATATCATTTAGAGCGTCAATAAGTTTTTCTGCCTCTTCTATAAAAGTGGCGTTGTTATCTGATACAAAATCAAAATTTCCTTCTTTGGCTGCTTTTTCCAAAGCTTCCGCTCTGGCCCCTATATTTTCGGCGTAAATGCCCCGGCTGGAACTTTTAATTCCGTGAACGATAATAGCATAATCTGCCAGCTTTTCTTTTGTAACTCCCTTGGCCGTCTTAAGCAGCGGCTGGGTATTAATGGCGTAGGATTGCAAAACGTGCAGATACACTTCCTCATCACCGTGAAATCGTTCCATTCCTTTATCTGCATCCAGTCCGCTTATGTTCCTGCTAAAGATTCGCCTGTCTATTCCGGTTCTCTCACCGGTTTCGCTCCCGTCATTTTCGCTTGTGTCCATGTTGATGTGAGCAGGGTTGTTTTCCGTATCTTTATCCTGTACCCATTCCCGAATCACTGCGTCCAGGCGGGCTATTTCAATTGGCTTGGATATAAAAGATTGAAACCCTTTGCCTAAAAACATTTCTTCATTCCCAATGATGGCGTTAGCTGTAAAAGCAATTATCGGTACATTTTTCGCATACTCTGTTCCAATCTCCTCCCGGATAACTCTGGTTGCTTCTATCCCATCCATTTCGGGCATCATGTGATCCATGAATACTGCGTTGTACCGGACTTTTTCGGAACGAATCGCATCTATGGCCTCCTGCCCGCTGGTTACGCAGTCGATGTGCATGCCGTAAGGTTTCATCATACCTCTGGCTACGTCAAGGTTGGTCGGTATATCATCTACGACCAGTACCCGTGCATTTGGGAGCCTGACATGTAACAGCCGTAAATTCTGACGGCGCTTTTGATCGGAATAACGGAATTTTTTTAAGCTTTCCACTATCTCCGTTCCGATTATAGCATCGTCTACAAATTGCTGCCGGATTCTTGCCGTAAACACACTGCCCTTTCCGTATTCGCTTTCTACAGTAACCGAGCCATTCATCAGCTCGGCCATTTTTTTGGTAATGGACAGTCCCAGGCCTGTTCCCTCTATTTTATGGTGAGATTTTGTGTCAACCTGGACAAAGTTCGCAAACAGGTGGTCAAGATTCTCTTTCCGGATACCTATGCCGGTGTCCCGGACACTGGCGATCATCCATACTGTTTCTTCTTCCCGCTCGCAGCTTACGCTCAGTTCCACCGTTCCTTCTCTGGTGTACTTAAATGCATTGGACAAAAGGTTGTTCAGGATTTGTTTAACCCGCAGATCATCGCCGTAAAGATGTGCCGGTAAATTCTCGCTGATGTTCAGAATGAATTGAACAGGCTTTTCTCCGATACGCATGATGTTTTGGGTGATGGTGTCGTTTAAGAGACTCGGTGTATCATACTCAACCAGGATAAGATCAAATTTTCCCGCTTCTATTTTTGAGATATCCAGAATGTCGTTGACTGTACTGAGCAATATCATACCGGCATTGCTGATCTTTTCGAGG
>WRIB01000013.1 GCA_009782955.1 Treponema sp.
CCATATCGGTGGGGGGAAGAACACCCATTCAGACCATGGCGGTCGAGGCTGCCGTCGACGCACACTTTGGTGTGGCATCTTCTTCACCTCGCCGAATGGTCTTCATGGCTAACCTTCCCCCCACCTATGTGGCAACATTATCCCCGATGCGTTCAGTTCGATACATTGAGGTTATTATAACGGATGAAAACCGCAATATATCGCCAGACTGTCGTATAATTACTTGAACAAAAACCTGGAAAGAGATGGGTTTGCCTTGGAGAAAACCTCTGGAATTCCCCGCCAAAACAGATCGGCTGGTAATAGGAATATTCAGCATACATAAGCCCAGCACCAGGAGAGGAAAATTAAAATATAGCATCAAGCAAAATCTGAGATGCGATCAGATTGCTGGGAGGCTGTTTTGGCGGACTCTACAGGCGTTTTCGCCAAGGCAAACCCATCTCTTTGCATAATTTTATACAAGATATTTATTTGCCAGGCACAGCGGCAGATTGGGTTTATCTGTATATTATCTAAACCTCAGTTCTCCGTTCGCATAAGAAACAACTTTCCCTGTATCTTCCAAAATTCTAATTTCACCCTCTTCCCCTATTCCCAGCAGGGTTCCTTCTATGGCTGGTACAGGTTTGTTTGACAGTTCTTCCGGAAGGCCGGGAACAAAGGTTATTTTTCTGTTCTTCATGTAGAGTTTTTCTTCCAGTCTATTCCGCCAGTCAGATTTACCATTGTCATTTTCTAATTCGTCAAACAAACGGAAAAGAATCTTTTCCAGAAGGATAAAACGTTTTTCCAAAAGGTGTTCAGTTATTAGTTTATTCTGATCGTTTTCTTCCGAAAGCACTTGTCCAATACTGCACGCCTTATGAGCCAATTCCGGAGGAAAGTCTCTTTGGACAATGTTAACGCCGACTCCGATGTACACAGTGCCGTTATCAGCTTCTGTAAGTATCCCCGCTGCTTTCCGTCCCTGCCCTTCCCTGTCCAGCAGCATAACATCATTGGGCCATTTTACCATGCACACACCGGCAACAGCGGCGCCGTTTCCTGGCGGCAAACTATATGAATCAATAAAAAACGCCGTAAAATCTTCTATGGCACAGGCAACGGCAAGGCCCGTCCTAAGTGTAAGGCAGCGGGGAATTGCTTCGATAGACCCATAACAAAACATAATCGTAAAAGACAGGTTTTCACCTTTATTCATATTCCAGCGGCGGCCCGATCTGCCTCTGCCTGCGCTTTGTTCGTCGGCAACAATCACCGTACCGGATCGTTCCCCTGTAAGCAAGCGGGCTTCGTCCATGGTACTCTTTACCGTCTCCTGGAAATATACCGGAACACCAAAGGGATTGTTGATCTGTAAAGTATCCATCAGATAAAAATGTATACATGTTTTTTATTTTGTGCTACAGTACATTCATGCATTTAGTGTGTCTTGATCTTGAAGGTGTACTGGTTCCTGAAATCTGGATTGCATTTTCTGAAGCTACGGGAATTCCCGAACTACGTCGTACCACAAGAGATGAACCGGATTACGATAAGCTGATGCGCTTCAGACTGGATCTGCTGGAAAAGAAAGGTTTAAAACTGTCCGATATCCAAAACGTAATCGAAAAAATGGACGTTTTGCAGGGAGCGCTGGAATTTACCTCACAACTCCGCGAGCGAACGCAGTTTATCATCCTTTCCGACACGTACGAAGAATTTGCCAAACCGTTGATGAAAAAACTTCATTACCCTACCTTGTTTTGCAACAGCCTGGATTGTTCCGCAGATGGAAGCATAACCGGTTATAAACTCAGGCAGCAAAACGGCAAACAATCCGCAGTCCGTGCGCTTACTTCACTTAATATGGAAATATTTGCCGCAGGAGATTCCTTTAACGACCTTGCGATGATCCGCGAAGCAAAAACCGGCTGCCTTTTCCGCGCCCCGGAAGCAATCAGAAAAGAATGCGCTGATATTCCCTGCGTTGATACCTACGATGAATTGTTGGAACAGATAGACATATTTTTAACTTCTTCTAGATAAAAACAAAATATTTATCTATCCAGCAGTTTTTGCAATATCCTGTCGTTATGGCGCCAGTCTTTGCCGGTTTTTACACGCAGGTCAAGGTCAACTTTCCAGTCAAAGATACGGTTCAGCTCTTTACGGGATATTTCGCCAATGGCTTTGATTGTTTTTCCGCCCTTTCCGACAATCATCCCCTTTTGGGATTCCCGTTCACAGATAATAAACGCACGTATCCACAAACGCAGCGTATGCTGCGTATGCAGTATTTTATCATCTGCCCCATTGTTTTTTTCAGGGGAGTGCAGTTCGCGATCCGCTACTTCCACATATATCGAATGAGGTAATTCCTGATGCAGAAAACGTATTGCCGCCCCCCTGATAATTTCAGCAATACGGAAATCCATTTCCTGATCGGTATAGTAATCTTCGGGATAAAAAGCTTCACCCGGAGATGCAAGTTCGAAAAGTATTGAAAGGAGCTTATCAATCCCTTCGTTTTTTTGGGCTGATATGGGAATAATGCGGTTTTCTTCCATTGCTGTAAACCGGCCATTGATAAATTTCACCGCACGATCAATATCTGCAGAACTCAGGTCAATTTTATTTACCGCAACAACAAGCGGTATCTGGGTTTCCGTTTCCAAAACAAGCGACCGGCACCTGTCTGCTATTGCTTCTTCTTCCGGGCCCGGAGCACGGGAAGCGTCCAGTACATAAAGAATCAGATCGGATTCAGAAGCAGCACGAAATGCAGTGTCAGTAAGATGACGGTTGAATTTTTTTTCGGATTGATGTACCCCCGGCGTATCAATCAATACCAACTGGCCAAGATTATGGTTAACAATGCCCCTGATTGCATTCCGCGTGGTTTGCGGCACAGGACTTACAATGGCAACCTGTTCTCCGCACAGCTGGTTTACCAGCGTAGACTTACCCGAAGACGGACGTCCCAGAAGAGTAACAAAGGCGGCTTTTTTTGGACTGGGTACAGTATTCATTTATTCATCTTTAATATTCGCACAGCGTCTCTGCGTGAGTAGATGACCCGGTGGATTTCAATTTTTTCATTCTCCACTGCATAAAAAAGGGAATAATTGTCAATGTGCAAAACCCGATTTGCTGTCAAGATTACAAAAAAACATCGCTTACTTAACCACCATAACCTTTCTAATCTCGTCAATACCGGGCGCTACAACACGGATAAAGTACATACCTCGTGCTACAGGGCGGCCACCCTGATTGGTACCGTCCCAGGAGACACGGTGGTATTTGCCATCTGCGATTTCAGATTCTCTCTTTAAAATTCTGACCAGATTCCCATCCAGGGTAAAAACCTGAATTGTAACCCGGCCTGAGCTTTCCGGTTTATAATCCACATAAACACGTTCACGGTTGTTGGAGTTGATTACATTATTCAAAATTGTTACACCACCACGCTGGCGGGTAATATCATGGACACCGAAGGTGAATGGCCGAACCCAGCGATACCAGGGTTGACCTGTCAATGCAGACGGATCGGTTCCCGGCGGTACATCCAGGCGAGCTGCCAGAAGATCACTTACACTTGTCCTATATAAGAATTCCACTGTAGCATTGCCGGGAAAATCAGATTTGCCAAAAGAATGGTTATACAGGAGAGAAGAAGGGCTCAACAAAAGAGGCGCATTATTGGCCGTAATGCGCCAGGGAACCATATTTAGAAATTGGTTCTCTGTAATAACAGGCGGTGGATCCGGACGAGGATATTGCGGAGCTGGCGGCGGATTCGGCGGAAGCACCATATCTGACAGAGGAGGATCATATTGATAAGGATGCCAAAGACCAGCGGAACCATTAACAGTTGCAGCTTTGTAGTCGTCGGATAGTCCGGTAACATAGAACACCGCCAGGGGAGAGGCTGCAGATGTAAAAACATTGCTTATCCGGGATTGCATTACAATATCATCCCTTTCCAGAAAACGTTTACCGGTAAAATCCCAGATGATCGAGGTTTCGATAAGGTTACTGCCGTCATGTCCCATATAACCGTAACCGGGATGCAGTGTATTCCCGAGCAAATCATCAAGACCTGAATCTTCCGAAGCATATTTTGCCCATAAGGGCCAGACAAAGAAATAATTATGCTGGGAAGAACCGGCACTTATATCATTGGGCGGTATGGAAATAAGCAGGTCTGTTAATCTGTGTTTCCCGCTGCCATAATCAGCAGCAACATCGCTTAAACCATTTGTTTTTCCAAACATCAAATTTCCCAACCTGGAGGGAGGGGTACTGGATGTTCCCCAATCTCTGATTAAAGGCAAAGGCGGTGGTGGATCAGCCGGGTTAGGTGCAACCGTCGTAAATGGTATATAAATTGGATCATCCGGAAAGTACCAGCCCCGGACTTCTATATATTCCGAATAATCCCAATCCTTTGGATATTTTGGAGAAGGATATTGATAGGAATAGAAAACTCCAGGCTGGGATCTTCTGTCCCTGACAAAACCCGCTGTATCCCGTACATTGTCAAGGTCAAAATACTCGGTCCCTGCTGCAAGTTGATCAAGGTTATATGGTGTAACCTGAACAAGGAATTCTCCTCGCCCAAGATTCGTCTGAGGTGCAAATGACCCGCTGCCAAGGTTCACCATAATGCCGTCAGACAAATCGGTGTCTACCGGCTCAGATAACTGGAAGAACAGTTCTGTATGTCCGGGCAGTACAAGAGCATAGTTAATTCTTGGCGGAACCGTATCTGAGGTTTGATGATACCCGTGACCGGGATCTCCAATGAATATGGATTTAGTGGTTGCATCCATAAGACTTTGATTTCTTTCTATCCGCCATCTGAGGGTTGCTCCTCCATCAAGATAGGGTTTTTCCCTAACATATATGTAAATACAGTCTGAGGCGTTCGGTACCCGATCATAACCTCTATCGCCACGGGAAGTATCAATTTCGTATCCATCCACGATTACATCAAAATACTGGAATGCCCTGTAGCCCGTTTCCGGCGATGTTTCAGTTCTATCCATAAGTTCAAAAGCAGCCTGGGCGCGGATGCGATCTATTTTGCCATTCCCGTTGGAATCTTCGGTGAAGCTGTAGAAAAAGTTATTGGCCACAAACCAGTTGACGTTGTAATAGGACCAATGCCCGGCATCTTCGAGATCATTGTTGAGCCTGGGGTCTCTCACGTTGGGATTATCAGGATCACGATTATAATAAGGAGTAGCAACCACCAGGTATTGTGCCGGATCACCGTAAGGAAGAGGAATACGCCGCTGTGAATAGCTGTAATTAAGATACACAAAATTAAAGAATAGCTCCGCACCGGAACCCAGGTAAAAGTACCAGAAATCATTATTTGGAGCCGTAGGTGGACCATACTGCCCAATTATATTATTGGTGTTAGGTATAAGTTGCGTATCATCAAGCCTTGAAAGCTTTATCATATTGGTGATGTCAGTTGCCGAACCGTAAAGGGTATTATCAGTGTGCCGGGGTTCTACAGTAAATCTATTATGGATCGTATGGGAATGTAAATCGGACGAGACACCATAATTGGAAAAGAGCAGGTCTGCCTTGGGTTCAAAACAGGAAAAATTATACCAGTCGGTATCGCCGGCAATTTCAAAAGTTCGCCCTGCGGGGAAATCCGTCCGGCTGCCGAATTCTACAGTACTGTTGTATGGAACAAAAGTACCGCTTGGTCCATCTATCTTACCCAACTCCAGATAATCGGTCTGGTACCATTTTGCCCCGGCAGAGTACCCTGTTACATGGATGGTAATACTATCTCCGGGGTTTCCGGCATATAGAGTTGTACCAGGCTCAATGAACACATCCCCCTGAACTTCAATGCTGTTTATTATTCTTGCCCGGGTACCATTTCCCGTAAGGCGAAGCGAACCAATAGCCGCATGTGAGCTGCTGCCCACCTGCTCACAATGGAGGAATTGCACGGGTCCTCCGCCATCCATAACCAGGGTAAAGATATTCAGCTCATTAGGTGCGGTAATAAAAACATTACCGGGAGCATCATCCCGAATATCTACATTTCCGGAAGCCCATATAGACGCGGGTCCGTTAAAGGTATAGGTGTAGGGAGATACCGACCCTGCCTGAGGGGCCAAAAAATCCTGGGTATGAAGTTCACTTCCCAAATCAAAAAAAACTTCACCTTTATAATTTACAAAGCCCTTGCTAAAAGGCGGAACGGGAGTTGTTGGAGGTACGCCTGTTCCCATCCGCCAGATCCAATTGGCAGTAGTGTAGAGCCTGGGACCGGAAGTATTTGGAGTCATGTCAAAATACAACTGTCCTCCTGTACCATTGTCCGTCTGAACAATATCGGACTCCAATTGGACGGTATTAATACCTGTACTTGTATTGTTTCTGTTCTCTATTCTGACAATGTACAAAGGTATACCCGAATTATGGCTGAACCCCTGGCTGGTTCCGGAGGGAACATACTGTCCCTTTAACACCAATGTATCAGTAGTGTTGTTGAAGCTTCCAACCGCTGCAGTAAGACCATTTAAAATTATTCTTTTTGAACTGCCAGTATCAACAATTGTACCGGTTGAGCCATTGTAATTTCCATTAAACACGATACTGTCGTTATCAGAAGCAACAATAGGAGCTTTGGCGTTAATAATACCATTGTTTGTAACTGCATCCCAAAAGATCATTTTATCCTGAGCGGTAATAGTTCCATTGTTTATGACAGTTCCCCATACGGTCAGAACACGCTGGGGGGTAAAATCAGTTCCGGCGGTAATGGTCAGTCTGGTTGCGGCGCTTGCGGCTGGCGGTGTTCCGGTCCCGATGTTCAGCGGGACTGTACCGGCGGTAGTTACCGTAGCTGCGGTTACAGTCAGGAGACCGGTTCCCAGGTCAACAGTATTATCTGTTGGCGGGGCCGATGACAAACCAAGGGTAATAGACCCGGTTCCTGCGGCAGTAAGCGTCAGATTTCTGTCTGCACCTGAAGTGTCGGCAGTTGCTATTGTCCCTGCACTGTCTCCGGGCAAGACAATATTGCCGTTACCTGTAGTTGTAAATACAGCATTTGCGCTCAATTCAACAAGATTGCTAAATGTAATTGCACTGGCGGTAATATTTGCACCTATAGTGTTTCCGGTGTTTACTCCCGCACCATTCTGCAAAAATGCTCCGGTCGCAACAATATGCTGCGTTGCTGATATGCTTTTTGTAAACCTTCCGGAATTGGTGATGGTTATTGTTCCACCGGCATCAAGACTGTTATTTACATTCAAAATATTTCCGGTAAAAGCAAAATTGCCGGAATAAATTTGGGAGGCGCTGAAGGTAGTAGTTCCAGCTGCGGTTGAGGCACTTTGAGTAAAACTGTCAGCCCAAACAGCGCCGGTGAACGTAGCGGCGGCGGCGTTTGTTACGGCAATATCGCCAAGCGGCTGGCTGTTTGTTCCCAAGGTTCCGGAAACAGATATATTTTGCGCAGCAGCAGCAGCAATGGAATATAAAGCCAGGTTGTTGTCCTGACCTGCTGTACCGGAGACACTGGTCAAGGTAATACCGTTAGCCTTGATTGAAAGACTTCCCTGGAGGATGTTTATTGCGTCAATGGAAAAACCTGAAGCGGTTCCCATGTCTATCGTTGTTACTCCGGTTATATCTGTTGGAGAATAACTGCGGATACCGCCGCCGCCCGAAGTAGCAAGATTCAAATGATTGAGAGAAGTGCCGGTATAAGCATACGAATCGTAAAATTCAATAAAACCATTAGGAGCGGCAGCCGTGGTGTTTACTGTTACGGTTCTGGTTTCACCATCACTAACATTTACCAGGTACACATTGCGGAAACCGGTAAAATTGAAATTACCTGTATAGGATGTTGAAAGAACCTGTACAGCAGAAACCGGCAGATGAGCACCCCCAGGCAGTGTACCAGTATAATATATAAGGTCTACATTGCTGTGACGGGGTCCAATGGAAGGAACGGGCAATATAGTTCCAAGTTGTCCGGAACCTGCTTCTAAATAATCAAGCAAGATGCTTACAGCTGATCCGGCAATGCCGCCGGTATTGGTTACACTTGCTGCTTTGATAGTAATTGTTGCCGCAGAAGAATTTATTGCAGCACTTATCGTCACATCACCGCAATAATCTCCTGAACCGCCCGGAAGTACGCCTGGTGCCGGATCTGGTCCGGCAGTAATAGCAAGCGCCGCTGAAATTGTCATAGGGCCGGTAATAGTGATATCGTTGTTTGTTGTATCATTGGTATATAGTGTTACTGTACCCGCATTTATCGGGCCTGCCGCAAGATTGTTTGCGTTGGTAAAATTTATTTCATTGGGATAGTTTCCGCTAACGGCAGTAGTTCTAATGTTTGCTGCGTTGTTGGCATTATGTGTCAGCGTAAAGATATTCCCGGTTCCGCCGAGCGTTAAAATTCCTGTTGTTATTGCATTATTCTGAATTACCGTCCCGGTTGATCGAAGAATAATGCTGCCTCCAGGCGATGGTGTCTGAAGAGAATTTATTGTCAGATCGCCAGTTTGGTCTATTGTTGTTGTTCCGGGATCAGCATAGTTTGTTGCGGTCAGCAAAAGATTGGAGGAAGTATTGGTAAAAATAATATCCCCTGAAGAAGTGTTGGTCAATGTTGTGCTGGTAATTACAGTGTTGCCTGTATTACCCAGGTTTATTCCGGTTGAAGCATTCACAACAAGCTGAGTACCGGATACAGCTCCTGTTGCTGTAACACTGCCGCCGCTGCTGGTTAATACCCTTGGCGGTGTACCGGTCAGCGTTACAGCGCCGTTATAGCTTTGATCGCCGGTTGTACTTATGTCTGCATTGATCGTAGCCATACTGTTTGCGTCGGTTACGCTTACATCGGTAATGTTGCCGCCCACCGCTCCACCAAAACTGACGTTCGTATTTGCCACTGTCAATGCCCGCCCGGTTACGTCGCCTGTTATCGTACTGACGAAATCGACAAGACTTCCGGAAACCCCTCCGCCAGTTAAGACAACATCATCACCCAGCGTTACAGATCCGTTATATATTTGGTTCCCGCTCGTCGTTATATCAGCATTTATCGTACTCGTTCCGGTTACCTGCAAAATCCCCAGCCCGCTCCCGCCGTTCAGTACACCAGCACCGTCTATCATCAAATCATAACCTCCACCGGTTATCGCTCCCATTGTTACTGTCAACCCTTCCAGCGTTACATTAGTACCCAGTGTTACTGCTCCGGTGTAGGTTTGGTTCCCGGTAGTGGTTATATCAGTGTTTATTGTGCTGGTTCCGCCTACAGTTACACTTGCAATATTACCGCCTACACTTCCGTCGAACCGGGCATTCGCCGTTGTTACCGTTAATGTCATCCCCGGTGCGGTACCTATTACAGCATCATTAAACTGGATCAGGTTTCCGGTACCGCCGGTAAATTCAACATCATTTGTAAGCGTTACCTGGCCTGTAAACTGTATTCCCGATGTTGCTCCCGCAGGAACGGTAATGTCACCCCCTATACTGTTTGCTGCAGTGCCGTTTTGAACAACGCCGTCGGTCCCAACAGTACTAAGCACAGCGCCGTATGCCATTGTCAGACTGGTAAAGCTAAAGTCTCCGCTGCCTGTTGTATACCAGGAAGAACCGTTCTGAGGCGGAGCCGCAGCAAGGGTAACTGCGCCATATGTCCTGGTTGTATCTATGGGGTTGAGCATGACAAGAACATCACCGGTAGTTGTACCGGTAATCGCATGCCCGTTCGTTATAAGACGAGCAGGTGAGACTACAGTAATAGCGGAAGCAGCAAGAGGTTCTGTAAGGTGCCAGTCACTGTTTTGCACAAACAAAGTAGTATATGTGTAACCCTGAGGCAGATCAGCCGTATAATTCGGAGAAGGCGGAGAACCAGTACCTTGATCTCCCGATGTATGATAGTACTCAACTGTTCCGGGTATAGCCGTGGAATACACCGTTCCTCCCTGAGTAATGGTGGAACCGCCTTGATTTATCCGCAAAGACCCGGAAGAAGTGAATGTTGCCGCTATTCCCAGGGCTATGCTGCTGCCGCCAAGATCCAAAATCGCACCGGAACCGATGGTCAAATTATTTTCCACATCTATGGTATTGGGAACATCCCGGTTTCCATTATTTATTGTTACATTGGTAAAATCATCTATCCCGGCAAGATGTGTTCCGTTGTTGCCAAACACAACCGTGCCTGTTCCGCTTACTGTTGCCGGTGTTACCGATTGGGTTCCTGATCCGTCAAGATTCAATGTTCCATTGTTGGTAATTGTCGTTGCTGAAAGATTATTAGCACCCAGGTTCAGGGTTGAGCTGTTGTCTATTGTTAATATCCCGGAAGCAGTGGTAATGTTAATAGTTCCCGATACACCTACTGTCCCGCTTATATTTACCTGACCTGCAATATTGTTCGTTGACTGTATGGTGGAACCATTATTCATGGTCAGAGATGCGACAGTGAGTGTTCCAGTTGTTTGATTAAAATTACCTGATACGTCAAGCGCTGCTCCTCCAATATTACGGTTCCCGTCGTTTATTGTTACATTGGTAAAATTGTCTATCCCGGCAAGATGTGTTCCGTTGTTGCCAAACACAACCGTGCCTGTTCCGCTTACTGTTGTCGGTGTAACCAATTGGGTTCCTGATCCGTCAAGATTTAATGTTCCATTGTTGGTAATTGTCACTGCTGAAAGATTATTAGCACCCAGGTTTAAGGTTCCCTGGTTAATTAAGACAGCACAGTCTAAATCATCACTTAACGTTAGGCTCGCTCCACCTGTTACAGTTACATCTCCTAAATTGTTCCCGATACCACCTGTATCTAGCGTCAGGATTACACCAGAATCAATCGTGAGAGCGTCTAAAGAATTTATCGCCACTGAAATAGTAACAGTTACACCGGGGCCAACAGGAAATATTGCGGTATCACCAGGTACTGCGGCGCTTCCCGGATATTCGCCTGGATCTGCTGGACTACCACTAACGCCTTTATCCCAGTTGCTAGAATCATTCCAATTATAATTTATGGCAGTACTACTCCATATATAAGTGTCCTGCCCCCAAACCCCTCCAGCGAGAAACACTAATAATCCGGCAAGAAAAAGCGCTTTTTTCATTAAAACAATATCCCGAAGCTTTTCCAAAACTTCAGTTTTGGAAAAGCAACCTTAGATTTAAAGGAAAAACAGCCTTTTGGCTGGTTTTTCCAAAGCCTTTTACAAAACTAACAGAGCTTTGTAAAAGGCTCATCCATCTTAAATATACCATATAATATGGCAAAAAGTCTTATACATTTCGATTATCGGCAGAATTGGGGGACTATTTGAGTCTGTCCCAAAGACAGCAAAACCGCCGTGTCAGATTTTGGAACAGGTGCCTTTTTCCTGAATTTGTTCTCGCAAGGACGCAAAGGACGCCAAGTTTTGGTTAGAAATTGTCTCTATAAATGTTTAATGTTATGAGTAACCAGTATTACCCCAAGCCAACAATGTTTCGGACGCACTTGTTGAACGTCAATCATTGCTTTTCCAAAACTTCAGTTTTTGGAAAAGCTTCTTACCCCATGGAGAAAATTGCATATTTTAATTTGTTGTATAATCAAGAATTAGCAATTTTCTCCTAGACCATTATTCGAAACTGATAAAGTTTCGGATAATGGTCAGTCGTCCGTTTCGGTAATCTTGAATGATTCTCTGGCTTTAATAACATCTTCCGCTATACGGCCGGAAATCGGGGCGTAATGGGCAAAGACTACACTGAAAGACCCCGTACCGCTGGTAATTGAACGCAGATCGATAGAATACCGGAGCAATTCCGCCTGTGGTACTTCTGCACGAATTTCCGCTATGCCTCCGGCGGAATCCTGTCCGAGTATCTTTCCCCGCTTGCTGGAAAGATCACTCATAACATCCCCCAGGTATTTTTCTTCCACAAACACCGTCAGATCCATAACCGGTTCCAGCAGGGTAGGATTGGCCTGTTTCATTGATTCACGGAAAGCGTTGCGGGCGGCAAGTTTAAACGAAAGTTCCGAAGAATCAACCGGATGGTGTTTGCCGTCGACAATTTTTACTTCTACATCCACTACAGGGTACTGGGCCATGGTACCGTGCACCATGCCTTCTACCACGCCTTTTTCGACACCGGGTATATAGTTTTTGGGAATTGATCCGCCGAAAATTGCATTGACAAATTTATAGTTTTCTCCGCGGGCAAGCGGAGCAATTTCCATGACAACTTTTCCGTACTGGCCGTGGCCGCCGGTTTGCTTTTTGTGTGTATATTCGGCGCCGGCTTTTTTGGTAATTGTTTCACGGTATGCTACTTTGGGTATGGCAGTTTCCAAATCAATTTTTTGATTGGTTTTAATTTTATCGAGAATGTAATTGATCTGCAGTTCGCCCATGCCGGAAATTACCGTTTCATGAGTTTCTCCGTTGTATTGATAACGGAAAGTCTTGTCTTCTTCCGCAGCACGAACCAGAGATTCGCCCATTTTGTCTTCGTCTTTTTTTGCCGCCGCGGTAACCGCTACCGAATGAACCGGTTCGGGAAGCTGCAGGGGTATAAAAGTCTGACCGGGATCTCCGGCGGAGATTGTATCGTTGGTTTTCATTGTTACCGCCTTGGTGATAATTCCAACATCCCCCGCTTCCAGTTCTTTAATTTCTTCCAGTTTCTTTCCCTGGCAGGTAAAAAGTTTACCAACTCTTTCTTTTTTATTTTCCGATACATTCATGGTTTCCGAATCGGCGTTGAGTTTGCCCGACAATACTTTAATCCACGAAAGCTTGCCGGAAAACTGGTCATAAGTTGTTTTAATAATAAGGCCGGAAAATGCCCTGGACGGATCAATCGGCACTTTGGCTTCCGTATTATCATTTTTAATTACCGTGTCAAAAGCCGATAAAGGACCGGGACTCACATCGCAAATAAAGTCCAGCAAAGGCACAAGCCCGGAATTGCTCAGCGCCGCTCCTGCAAAGGCGGGAAGAATCTTGTTTTCGGCCAGAGCTTTAACAAGACCAGTCCGCATTTCTTCGGGACTTAACGAACCTTCTCCCAGGTATTTTTCCATCAGGGCATCATCGCCTTCCGCTGCCGCTTCAATAAGTCTTTCCCGCGCAGCTTCGTAAGCTTCCTTAAATTCATCAGGAATAGGACTTTCTTTTTCAACAGCATCGCCGTTTTGGGCAAGCCATGCCTTGCCGTTTAAAACATCGATCACTCCCTTTAATGCTGAACCTTTACCCATGGGAATTGTTACAGGTATGGGTTCCCTTTTTAGCTTATCCTTTATATCATGAAGAACTTTTTCAAAATCGCCCCGTTCATCATCAAGTTTATTAATAAAAACACCGCGCGGCTTTTCACCGCCGCTGAGATTACGCCACAGTTTAACGGTTTCTATCTGGACTCCGTCTCTGCCGTCTACAAGAAGCAGCGCAAATTCACTTGCCCTGAAGCTTAAAATTACATCTCCGGAAAAATCCGAAGATCCGGGGGTATCAAAAAAATTAAGTTTTCTGCCCCGTACATCAACATGCCCCAACGCCGCATGAATCGATATTTTCCGTTCGATTTCTTCCGGGCTGTAATCCCCAACGGTTTTTCCCGATTCTATCGTTTCCGGTTTGGAGATTACCCCTCCGGCAAAGAGAAGCCTCTCGAATAATGTAGTTTTACCGGTTCCTCCGTGTCCGGCGATAGTGACATTTTTAATGTTTTCTGAAGTGTAACCCATTAGACTCTCCTTGTAAGAATATAATGAAGGACAAGGGAAAAAATGTCAAGAAAACCTAAAACCGTGTTTTTCGGCGCTCTGCAAAACCGGTAATGTCCCAAAATGCCTGAACACTGCCATCGTCCAGAACAACACGGCCGGAAAAAGTTCCGCAGACCTGGCGGCATTTTACTGAATGAAACAGCATACTTCTGTATTCTCTTCTCTGCTGAAATGGGGTAAAGGTCATTTCCAGACGTTTGTCATTCGAAGTGAATTTCCATTCATCAAGCCAATTTGCAGGAGGAATGTGAAAAGTAACCTGATCGAGTTTATGGATAATACCATCCAGAAAAAATGCGTTTTCTGTTCCGGCACTTGCATCGGCGGAACCGTAACCTATGTTAAAACCGGCAAGTTTGCCGTCAGCCATACCGCATGCAGCGGCCCAATAACGAACGTCTCTTTGTGGACGGATTTCCCGTTTCCAGTCATAAATAGCCCAGGCATTGTCCTGGGTAAAATATATTTCTGTAGAACCAAACTGGATTACCCCTTCGGCCACAAACCACGGTGAACAGCGTAAATACCGAAAAGCATATCTTTCCCGCCGCCAGCGGGACACGGTTACAATTGACTGTGCATCGGGAAAAGCCCGGGTTAGTACAAGCTTGCCCCTTAAATGGCGGTGATGTCCAAATCGCGGATAATCTATTTTTATAATTCTGGCTCCGCCCGTGGAAACGCGCGAACCATCGCTTGCAACGCTGCCGGGCATTACAACAAAATCCAAAGCGGTTTTTTTATCAAGCATTTTTATAAAACCGTATTCGGAATTAAGGGGCAAATTAAAACGTCCCAGAGAAAAAAAACTGTCAATTGTATGAGTGGAACGGCTGTGATCCTTTACGGAAAAAACCGATACCCCAATATGTCCGAGGTATCCGCCGTCCATCACCTCAAAAACCACAAGGTGAGTGGCGGAAAAAACAATATAACGATCCACCTCGGTAATTTTGGATCGCCTTGCACCGCCAATGAGCGGAGGATTGTAATCAAAAAGAGGGGATCGTGCCCAGCCGAAATTAATGGGCTGTCCGTAAGGGTCCATAACCGGTTGTCTTTCGGTAATTTCATTTTCCGGCATTGCTAATACTATTTTCCCGGAGATTTGTTTATAAAAGCGCTAATCAGAAACACTGTTCCCAACCCCATGGAACCCAGACTGCCGTATAAAAGCCCATTCTTGAATTCCGGTTTGGGATCGCCAAGATGATAATAACCCTGTACTGCAGCCCCTGCGCCAATCAGAACAAGTCCCGTAATCAGGCTCCCTTTTTTGATACTTAAAGACTTTCCGCTGCTGTTTGCAACATTATCCATGGATTCTCTGAGTAATTCCGGTGATTCACCGGGCGATTGTGGAGAAAAAGTTCCGTTCGCTGTTACTTGTTCGGTGGAATATATACGATCAAAATCCGGTTCTGCCGTTGTTGAATTCCCTTCCTGCCCGGAGAGCGTTTCCATATTTTTCCGTTCCACATAGAAAAAAGGCGTTCGGTATTCCAAAGAAAGGATTTCATTGCTTCTGACTGAAAATCTGGCTCCTTCTGCTTCGGAAGTTGCATTTACCGTTAGTTCACCGTCGCCCGAAAAACAATGAACAATAAGCGCAGGCTGGGGAAAACCGGGTCTTATAATATAATCCAGTTCCGCATCACAATCCCTGAAAAAACAGGCCGAATTGCCGGTATTGATCGAAATCGCAGTATTGCTATGAACACGAATCTTGCCATAAAGCAGCCCCAGAGAAATTTCACCGGCGAACTCATTGATAATAACCGAAGTGTTTTCGCTGAGTTTTACCATTACGGAACTATCGGTTATAAAGTGAAGTTCCGCCGTTCCTTTTCCGGTTTGCACCATATCCCCGCCTCCCAGCATAACGCCCTGGGCTGCGGAGAAACCGTTCTGATATACTGTCCGGCGTCCCTCTACAATAATAATAATTACACCTTCACTATTGGGCAAACGCCACAATGAATCGTGCGGGCTTTGAGCCAGCACCAGATACGAAGAAACAAAAACCAGTACTGCACAAAGGCAGGTTTTATACCGTTGTTTTGTCATAAGCTCTATACTACTATGTATTGGGAGACCAATCCAGTGGCTGTATTTACAGGTATGAAAGTAACAATCATGGGTCTGGGAATTAATGGAGGAGGCCTGGAATCGGCGCGGTATTTGGCGCGCCATGGCGCAGAATGTACCATTACCGACATGAAGGATGAAGAAGCGCTTGCTCCATCCATAGAAAAGCTGCAAGCACTTTCCGGGCCGCACTTGCCATTCCGCTTTGTACTCGGCAGGCACGAAATGGAAGATTTTGCCAAGGCCGATATGGTAATAAAAAATCCGGGAGTACGTCCGGATTCACCGTACCTGGTCGCTTCCCGCCGTATCGAAACCGATATTTCATTGTTTCTTGCAGCCTCACCTGCCCGGCTTATTGCCGTTACCGGATCAAAAGGAAAATCAGGAACTGCCAGCGCTGTTCACTGGGTACTGTCCAAAGCACGGGAAAAGGATTCACCGTTGCTTGCCGGCAGAGCTTTTTTGGGCGGAAATATCACCGTGTCTCCGCTTTCATTTCTCGGCGAACTAAACGAAGAGGATGATGTTGTACTGGAACTTTCCAGCTGGCAATTGGGCGATCTGAAAGGCCGTGTAAACAGTAAAGGCTGCTTTTTACTTAAACCCCGTGCAGCGATAATTACTTCGATCATGCCGGATCATCAGGATCGTTACGGCAGCATGGAAGCGTATGTTAACGATAAAAGAATTATCTACCAGGGACAGGATAAAAACGATGCCACCGTAGCGTGCGCCGACGATCACTGGGGAATTAGTTTTCTGGAAGAAACCCCCGGGCGTCCAATTCCCTATTCGGAGAACCTTGGTAATGATGCCATTGCAGCATCGGTTCCTTCACAGCCCCTGGTTCCGGGCCGCCATAACAAAAAGAATTTACTGGCTGCATCATTGGCGCTTATGGACTTGGGGCTTACTGCTCCCCTGATACGTGAAAGCCTTGGATCATTCCCCGGCATTGAACACCGCCTGGAATTTTTTAGCGAAACAGAAGGCATTCGTTTTTATAACGATTCTGCGGCTACTATCCCCGAAGCTGCCGCCGCCGCCATAGAAGCATTTACCGGCGATAATAATAGTCTCAGTCAAAATAAACCATATCTGATTTTGATTACAGGAGGAACCGATAAAAATCTTGACTTTAATCCCCTGTTAAGAGCGGTTGTAAAAGCAGGAACAATACTGGAAATCATACTTCTTTCGGGAACAGGGAGTAATAAATTGATCGCACTTCTGCAAAGAGAGGGGATTCCTTTCCGCGGCCCTTTTGACAGCATAGACAAAGCAGCCCGGACGGCTCTGGAACTCGGCCAGAAATTCAGACAACAAACTGATCGGCAGACAGATTGCAGAGCGGAAACTCAGATTACCGTCGTACTCTCTCCCGGCTGTACAAGTTTTGGAATGTTTAACAATGAATTTGACCGCGGTACACAATGGAAGGAAGCTGTTTACCGCTTATGAAAAAGAAACAAAAATTATGACTTTGGAACAACTGCAAAAACGTGCGGAAATTATCCGGGAAATACGCACTTTTTTCGATTCCCGGCGGTACCTCCAGGTTGACACTCCCCTGTTGGCTCCGGATCTGATTCCGGAGAATTGTCTGGAAGTCTTTGAAACTTCCTGGCTGCCGGCCGCCGGCAGCAGACAACAGCCGGAAAAACGCTGGCTTATCCCTTCTCCGGAAATCTGGATGAAGCGGCTAATAGCAGAGCATGGCACAGATATGTACCAGATTTGCAAATGTTTTCGTAATACTGAATCCCGGGGAAATTTGCACAGTCCGGAATTTACAATGCTGGAATACTACACAATGAATGCGGATTATATGGATTCGCTTGCACTGACAGAAAACCTTTTTTTCCATTTATCAGAAAACCTGTCCGGCACAAATGCACTGTTCCGGCAACCTGTTCCGCAAATACCCTTTATGCGGATTACCATGGAAGAAGCTTTTAGTACATGGGCTGGGTTTTCCCTCTCAGAGACTGCTTCTGCCGGAAGAACCGCTATGGAAAAAGAAGCCGAACGCCTGGGCATTGATTTGGGGCCGGAACCCGTTACAGACACAATAGATGACAGGGCAGCCATTGCATTGCTCTACGACCTGATTTTTATTCATACCGTCGAACCTTCTCTCCCAAAAGACAGGCCTGTAGTACTGTTGGATTATCCGGCATTTGTTCCATGTCTTGCCAAAAATAAAAAAACCTCTGCAAAGGATTACTTGGCAAAAGAACGCTGGGAACTTTACATAAATGGAATAGAACTCGCAAATTGTTATTCAGAAGAAACGAATCCGCAGGAATTACACCGGTATTTTGAAGAAGAAGCAAAAAGCAAGGAACAAAACGCCCTGGTAAAACACCGTATTAACCATGATTATTGGAAATACCTTCGTCCGGCCGTTTATAGACAGTCTGACCCGGCAGATTATTCGGGAGTTGCCATGGGTTTGGATCGATTAATAATGATACTAAGCGGAAATAACAATATCGAAAGCGTTCTGCCTTTTTCTTTTTAAAAGACTAAAAAAAATGTGGTAAATTTCCGAAAATGAGGTATACTATATAGTATGGCAGAGCGGGATCCAAGATTTGCTACAAATGGACAAGTCTATATTTCTCAGGTAACAAATACAGATGCTCTGCTAAAAAACCTGAGTGCCAGCGGACTTTGTATTGAAAGTTCTGGTTTTATGGATGTAATTCCCAAAACACGGTATTCCGTTGATATTATCCCGGAAAAAGAAGCCAATGTGGACAAATTTTCCCTGGAAATTGAATCCCGCTGGGTTAAGGCAAAAATGAAATCGTCAGAGTCCGGTTTTGTAATTGTCATTCCGCCGGGAACTACGGGAAAAACCCTTTTGGAACAGTACATTGGTTATTTGGCATCTCAGCAGCCTGATGTCGAAGAGAATGTCAGTAATGATATTCCTCAAACTTCCAGCTCTATTGACATTTCAGTAGAAAATCAGTAATTATAGGTAATCAACTATGGAACTAAAAATACGGAAAAACGAAGAAATCTATATTATCGATGTTCTGGGTGAAATGGACCTGTACAATTCCTATAAACTAAAAGAACTGCTGCTAAAGATGATCGAGAAAAAAATAGAGAAATTTATTATCAATATGGAGGAAGTAGAGTATATTGATTCCTCAGGCATTGGAGCGCTTATCTATATCACTTCGACTATCAAAAAAATGAATTTAAATCTGTCCATTACCAATGTGCATGGTTCAGTTAAAAAAGTAATTGAATTAACCAAATTGTCCAATTTCTTCCCTATCTTTCCCAGTATGGAAGAAGCAGTCAAATCCATGGATAAATAATGAAAGAAATATTAATTGATGATAACTCACCTTTGTTTAGCAAGGAAGGAATGGAATATAAAGAATATCCTTCGGATTTTGCCAAAATAAGGCTTTTTACCCTGCTTTTGGTCAGTTCAGCTCCTTCCCACATTAAAGAAACCAATTTACTTGAACAACAGATCTCCGAATTGATAAGAAACGGCATTATTCATGGAAACAAATACGATCCTCAGAAAATCATTAAAATTTGGTATTCCTTCAGCGAAAAAGAAGCCCGTATTATTGTTGAAGATCAGGGAGAAGGCTTTAAAAAAATAATAGAGTGGAATGAATTTAACCACAAACGCATTGAATGCATAAGAAAACAGGATAACAAGCAATTGGAAAAGTATATTTCCTTTCGTGGCAAGCACAGTAAAGAAAGCGATGGCGGCAATGCGCTCTTTGCCGCGCTGGAATACTGGAATGCCGGACTTGTTTTTAACAGCAATGGTAATACAGTAGCGGCAAAAAAGATTTTCGATTAGGTTTTACAAATCCTCAATCTGCCGCTGAGCCTATCATATTAATTAATCCGAATAAACCAAGCAAAGAGAAGAGCTATTTTCAGTTAATGTAATGTCAAGTTCAGCAGTAGATAAATGATTTGCAATGGATGCAAGCAGTAATTGACGGCTGAGTTTGGTATACATAAACCTGTAATATTTGTATGGAAAGGAGCAGGAAAAGCCCTGGTAAGAGCATCTGGAATTCCCCGGAAAAATAGACCTGCTAAAAATAGGAATAATAAGGGTAAGAAAGCCTGACTGCCTAAACGCTAACTCCATAAGATTTTCAATACTTAATTTTACGTTTAGGTAGTCAGAAGGCTGTTTTTTCGGATTCTACAGGGCTCCTTACCAGTTTATCGCAGATTGAAGTTTATAGCAACGATCCTCCCATCGCAATCATTCGCGTATAAACATCCGCTCCTTCCCTCCTAAACGAACCGAGCCGGGTATCGGTAAATGTACAATCCGTACAATATGCGATGTGCTGTACTCCGGCAGCTGCCAGCAACCGGGCATTGGCTGCCTGGAGGCCAATGTACCAACCGGAGTCGTCAGTGCGGATCACATTACCAAGAGGATATTCATCAATACCTAAAAACTTAATCTGTAACGAACCATGGCCAAACTCCTTTTCAAAATTTTCAGCCCGTTCTTTATCAACCTTGTAACAACAGCTTTGAATGCAGGGGCCCAGGACCGCGGCAATTGCCTGTGGTCTGCTTCCTGCCTCTTGCATAATTTCCAGGGCTTTTATCACGATGCCTGTTCCCTTCCAGCCCGAGTGAAGAACAGCTAAAAAACCATTTTTCGTATCCAGCAAAAAAACCGGCAGGCAGTCCGCTACAGTTACTGCAGGAAAAATGCCGGAAGAAAAACTTACCATGCCGTCTCCTTCGCATGCAAAAATATCCGGCAATGTAAATACATTACGGGAATGTACCTGGATAAGGCTGTACACTTTTTCCGTCGGTATTCCGTGCATACGAAAAAAAGCATCACGGTTTTTGTTTGACAAACGAAAGACCATGTCTCCCGCTTCCCGGCTTGAAATAAGGCAGGATGGGGCAGGATTGTTTCCAATTGAAGTAACGGGCTTTCCGCCGAAGAAAAAAGGAAAACGGGCACAGTTTCCTTCAAAGCTCAGGGTAAATGGAACTAACGTGCCAACGGCCGGCCGGCGTACTGTTCGTGCTGAAGTTCTCACGCAATTCCTCCGTAATTAGGGATTAAGTTGTGCGCCGGGCCATGCTGCATTATTGCAAAACACCACTGTACGCGGTGCTATCGGCCAGCTTCCATTGCATCAATATCTTCCAGCAGTTGGATGGTTTTTTTTAGATGGCTGATTGATTCTTTGATTCCGTCCAGAAAGGCAGTTCCCCGGCCTGCTATAACGTTAAGGTTGGCAAGAGTATCGTATTTGTCATCAGCGCTTTTTTTCAGGATGCCCCCAAGGATTTTAACCATTCCTGTCATAGCATCTTTGGTCTGTCCGATAATATGTTCAGCAGTATGTGCAGCTTCTTCCACAACTATTTGAATTTTTCTGCGTTTTACGGGCAGAGATGTCATATCGTTTTTTGCCTGTATATAGGTTTTACCGATTTCTCCCTGGGGAGAAATATCCCTGTCATAACGTTTAATAAGATCTTCAAGCTTGATTAGGTTGTTATAACATTCGGTAAACTCTGTCCGGTTTTCCTTTTTGGTAAAATCACCTTCAATCAGAATGGGTCTTAAATATTTATTAATTTCTCCCATAAAAACAACAGCATAAAAAGTCTGTAAAAATGAAAGGCAAAAATTTCCTTTAACAACGATTCCTGACGGGTTTTGATCTGAACCCATATTTTCCAGCATCTTCAAATTGGTTCCCTTTAAAAAATACCGGAAAGCGTTTTGTATATCCCTTTGCCGTCTTGTTCTTGTAAAGTTTAAATAATTTTCTTCAACTTGATGTTTCCATCGATCACGGTACACCTGATACCAGTCTTCTCCTCCGCCGATGTTTTGAGGACCAAGACCGGGGTTTCTTGAAATACAGCGAAGTAATTTGGTCAAAGGCACATCCATATTAAAATCCCGGATAGTCTGAAGGGATGTTTCCGCCTGAACAAGGAGCTTCTTCATTTCATTATGAATATCAAGATTCGGCTCGTTACCTTTTTCCATAAGGACATAGACAAAAAGAGATTCCAGCAAAGCTATTGGCGGCGATGTTTTAAGGGAATAAAGAATATTGTTCAATGCCAAAAGCTGGTCTCTGACAGAAGCGGCAGAACAGGTATTATCCTGGGAAGATGTATCATAAACAAAGGAATTAATAAGCCGGTCAAAAAGAAAAGAAGCAAGCTGTTTAAGGCAGAAAAGGGCACGTGCATTTTTATACATTTTGTTCCGTTCTGCTTCAGATATTACCGAAAGGGCATCTTCAAGAGACTTTAGCGCTTTTTGACGAAGTTCAATTTCATTTAAATCACTATAATGGGAAGCAAGAGCTGCCGGGTCTGTATTCGATATAATGGTCTTGTGAATTTCCGGCATTTCCAGAGAACCCAGAAAAACCATGAGTCCTCCCTTGTCTCTGTTTAAACTTGCATCCAGTGCATGGTAAAAGAACCGGGAAGCATCCCGCAGATTAAGCATTTCTTCCTGAAATCTCGAAAGCAGCGTATCCTTTTGAAAATTGTAATATCCGGGATTTTTTTCTTCCATTTCCCGGTATTGCTGGATCATCACATGATTTTCAAAAAGTTTTATTGGAGGTCTTGAATTAAAGAAGCTGAGGATAAAAAAATAGATTTTATAATACCATGGAAGTTTTTGATACTGATCTTCTGCAACAAAGTCTCCTTCTTCGCCTGGAGTATCTTCGTAAAGCACGGCAGAGCTGAGACTGGATTGACTGGAGAGTTTTTCCAGCAGATTGGTCCGTTCTTCTATGTCTAATCCTGATACCAGCCGGTTAAAACTCCCGGTTTCTTCCATAATACTGTAATAATACGTTGCTCAAGACCAGAGGTCAACGGTTTTACTGCATAAAGAATTCTCAACCGGATTGACATTTCCAAGCCTGGGTGGTAGTGTTAAAAAACTCTCCCCGGTTGTGTAATGGTAGCACGGCAGACTCTGGATCTGCTTGTGGGGGTTCAAATCCTCCCTGGGGAAAAATTCCTTACAAGAGAAAAGAGTCTCCATTTGTGTATAGTGTTACATACAGGAAATCAATCGGAGGATTTGAAACGGAGCGCCGACTCTGAAAAAGGCGAGAGCCTTTGAAGGGTTGCGGTGCATGGATGCACCGCAAGGCGCGTAGGCGGCCTGGAAGCCCGAAACAGGATATTGAGGGTTGGAAGGCAAATCCTCCCTGGGGAAATTTAGTTAATTTTTTTGATTTGGAAAATTTAACTATCAAACTGACAGACAGAGGGCTTTTGTCGCTTCAATTGTTACCGCTACCATAGGAGCCATGCAAGGCGAAATTTTGGCATTGCGGCTTCTTCTTGACTTTTTTTTTATTTTTTACTATTTTTTTAGTATAATTATACAAGGAGGCACAAGTGGTTAAGAAAACCCAGAGTAATCTGGTATACTCCGCCGAGCAAGACAACTGCACGTTATCTAGCGAAGGTTCCCCTCTGGAAGACCCCTATGGCAGTAAACGCCAAGTGGCCTCCGGCAAAAAAGCCTAATCCCGTTGCAACCAGCTTCCTCAGGGCAAAAAGGCGTCTCTTAAACGGAACAATTAAACTCCCCGAAACGCTCCTTATCCAGTACGATAATACCTGGGACGGCTTTGATGAAGAACAAGTCGAGGAAATGCGGGATGAATACGGTGTCAACCAGATTACCCACCAGAAAAAAGAGTCGGTTTTTGTAAAACTCCGGGACGCATTTGTTAATCCTTTTACCATAGTTCTCTTTATACTCACCATTATTAATGTTTTTACCAAAGATTACCCTGCTGTAATAATTGTCTCGTCCATGGTGTTGATCAGCGGACTGCTTCGTTTTATCCAGGAATTGCGGAGCACCAGTGCTGCTGAACGCTTAACGGAAATTGTCGAAACTACCGCCGCCGTAGCCAGACAGATCGAAACAGAAACCGAAATAAAACAGGAAATACCCCTGGACGAAATCGTTGTGGGAGATGTTCTCCACCTGGCGGCAGGCGACATTATTCCGGCGGATATCCGCATACTCCATGCAAAAGACCTCTTTATCAGCCAGGCTTCACTAACCGGTGAAAGCGAGCCGGTGGAAAAATTCGCTGAAAAACTCGACGATAAGCCCAGTTCTCCGCTCGATTCAAATAACCTGGCCTTTATGGGAAGCACGGTAATTTCCGGATCAGCCGCCGCCCTGGTTCTGGCAGTAGGGGACGATACCATTTACGGTTCCATTGCCCGTGAACTCCAGGTCAAAGCGCCGCCAACTAGTTTCGAAAAAGGGATAACCTCTGTCTCCTGGGTATTGATACGGTTCATGCTGGTTATGGTTCCTGTAGTCCTGCTGATCAATGGTTTTACAAAGGGTGATTGGCTGGAAGCATTTTTATTCGGCCTTTCCGTTGCAGTCGGTCTTACTCCGGAAATGCTCCCCATGATTGTATCGGCCAATCTTGCCAAGGGTGCCGTGTCGATGTCGAAAAAACAGGTCATCGTAAAAGACCTCAATTCCATTCAAAATTTCGGCGCCATGGATATTCTTTGTACCGACAAGACAGGCACAATTACCCAGGACAAGATCATTCTGCAATATCATCTGGACGTACACGGCAATCCGGACCCCAGAGTGCTTCGTTATGCCTATTTAAACAGCCACAATCAAACAGGCCTTAAAAACCTTATGGATATCTCGATTATCGAAAAGGCAAAAGAACATAAGTTTGATGAACTTACCGCCGCTTACAAAAAAATTGACGAAATACCGTTTGATTTTTCCAGAAGGCGCATGAGTGTAGTTGTAGATGACGGGGGCGGAAGAACACTGCTTATCACCAAAGGCGCCATAGAAGAGATGGTTACAATATCGGGGTACGCCGAATATCAGGGCAACGTAGAACCCATGACCAGCGAATTACGGGAAGAGATCCTTGCCACCTGCCAAAAGTACAACGCAGACGGACTGCGGGTTTTGGGAGTGTCCCGGAAAGTAAACCCTGCTCCCGAGGGATTGTTTTCTGTGGCGGATGAACAGGACATGGTTCTGATAGGTTACCTGGCATTCCTCGATCCGCCCAAGGAAAGCGCCGGCAGCGCAATTTCCGCACTCAAAGAATACGGCGTAAAAACAATGGTTCTGACCGGAGATAATGATTCGGTAACCAAAAGCGTCTGTACTCAAGTGGGACTTACCGCGGATAAAATACTCCTCGGCAAAGATGTAGAAACCATGAGCGATGATGAACTCTGCGAAGTCGTTGAAGATACAGAAGTGTTTGCCAAACTTTCTCCGCAGCAAAAGGCCCGTGTGGTTACAGCCCTGCGTGATAACGGTCATATAGTCGGGTATATGGGGGACGGTATTAACGATGCTGCAGCAATGAAGGCGGCGGATGTCGGCATTTCCGTCGATACTGCGGTTGATATTGCAAAAGAATCCGCCAATATTATCCTTCTGGAAAAAGATCTGATGATCCTTGAAGAAGGCGTTATTGAAGGCAGAAAGATCTATGCCAATATCATCAAGTATATCAAGATGACGGCGAGTTCCAACTTTGGCAATATGCTTTCCGTACTGGCAGCTTCCGCTTTTCTGCCCTTCCTCCCCATGATGCCAATTCAAATATTGGTACTGAACCTTATCTACGATATTTCATGTACGATGATTCCCTGGGACAATGTTGATTCTGATTATCTAAAAAAACCACGCAAGTGGGATGCTTCTTCCATTACAAAGTTTATGCTCTGGATAGGTCCGACAAGTTCGGTTTTCGACATTACAACGTACCTTCTGTTGTTCTTTATTATTTGTCCGGCAATCGCAGGCGGCCCCTGGGCAACCCTTGCTCCGGGCGCTCAGCTTACCTTTGTTATGCTATTTAACGCCGGCTGGTTTATCGAATCCCTGTGGACTCAAACCCTGGTAATCCACATGATACGGACACCGAAAATTCCCTTTATCCAAAGCCGGGCATCATGGCAAAACGCTTCGTTTACAACATTGGGGGTCATTGCAGGTACCTTTATACCCTACACATTTTTGGGCCGTGAAATCGGCATGATTGCCCCGCCGCATATTTTCTATGCTTACCTTGCAGCGACAGTGCTCTGTTATATGATGCTCACAACGGTATTAAAGAAAATATTTATTTGGCGATATGGGGAGTTACTGTAGGAGGACTGCCAGTTTTGCTTCTTCCCCCGCAGAAAGCTCGCCCGGCAGTATGGCCGGCTCTTTTATAGTGGGGGGTAAGAGAAAGCCGCCATTAAGAAAACACTGAAACAACTCACTATAGTTTTCGGCTGTACCGGTATAGTATAAATAAATACCCTTCCGTTTCCACAATGAACTTTTTTTTACGGCTTTATCCACTTTTTGTAAGCGTGGATTTCCCCTGTCAGTTGCTGCTATTAAATCGTAGATACATCGTGTCGCTGCTCCTAATGCTACCGGAGAAATTACCTGCGAAGGAGGAAGTTGTTCCAACGCCAGTTTTACTGGCACCGTCAGCTTCGCTGGCGTTTGCTCTGTATCAATGGCCAGTACTGCCGGAGCGCCGGATAATGGACAGGGCAACACGGGAAGAAGAACCGGTTCAGACTGTAATCTGTTCTGTGATTCTTTATCCATAAAAGGCCGCCACAGTGCCGGCTCCAACTGTGCATGGTTTACTGCCAGATTAAGAAACGCCTCATTTTCATACACACGGAAAGAACGGCCGGGCAATAAAGCAGCAAGCGCTTTGTAAAGCCTGCCTTCGGCAAAGTGTGGGTGGGGAACATAGAGGCCTCTTTCCGCATTGTTCTTTATTGCGCGGAGCATGCCCGGCGGATTATGACCCAGTATCGCCCGGCCTCCGTATTGCCAAAGATCGATAAGCCTGCCTTTTTCAGTATACAGCCGCCAACCTCTGGCACGGAGTGCATGGGGAACGCATCTTATATTGCAATCCAAATTTAAATCAATGTCCTTTATCATCATTTTCCATTTTGGTAAAGTTTCCGCTTTGGTACAAGCTTAAAAATCGTTTTTCCTGTCCGTTATCAAAACGAACTTTTACAACGGGACCATCATCGCTTTCGGAAATATCTACGACAGCGCCGTATCCCTGATCGTCATGGAAAATCCTGTCGCCCTGTTTCCACTTGCCGTCCGAAGAAACTTTAGCAGCTCTTCCATAATTAACCTTACCAAAATTGCTCTGGTTAAAATTACTTCCACGATAAGCGTAATCGTCATTAGAACTGGTTTTCCCGGTGCCAAAAGAAATCGGCGGCTTTCCGATAATACGCAGATTCGATCTATCCACCTCATAAAGAAAACGCGAAGGCATCATGGGACTTGTTCTGCCGTACATACGGCGGAATGCACAGGAACAGAAATACAGTTCATCCATGGCTCTGGTAGCTCCCACATAAAAAAGCCGCCGCTCTTCTTCCAGGTCATCGCCTTCTTTATCTTCTCTGGGAAAAATCCCCTGCTCAAGGCCGGTCATGATAACCCGTTTAAATTCCAATCCCTTGGTATTATGCAGGGTGATCAGTGTTACATAATCCAGGTTTGATTCCTTGTCTTCCTGAATAGCACGATCAAGTTCGATATGTTCCAAAAATTCCGTAAGTCCTTCTATAGAAGCAGGATAGACACTAGCAGCATTAACAAGCTCCTGCAAATTTCCCGCTCTTTGGTAGGCGTTTATTTCGTCATGAGAACTGTGGTACTCCGCCAATCCCGAATCAAGGATCAGAGCAGCGGCGCAAACAGACAGTCCTTCGCCGGAGCGTATGGGACTATCGCCGGATATTGCAGTTTTTTTTGCTTTGGCAGCGGCGGTTTTGCCAACGGATTTTTGATCCGCTGTATTGCCGGTATTCAAAAGTTCTTTTGCCCTGCCCATAAAAGAAATAAAAACGTCAACTCCTGCCTTTGCTTTTGCTGAAAGGGATACACTCTGCGCCGTTGCTAAAATGCCGCCTTCTTGCGGGGGATTTATGTATGTTGCTTCGAGTATCTTGTCCTGAGCTGCCGCACCGATGCCGCGCGTTGGTTTGTTTATAATACGGCGGAACGCTACTTCGTCCAGAGGATTAAGGAGCAGGGCAAACAACGCCAACGCATCTTTAATTTCTTCCCTTTCGTAAAATTTAAGTGAGCCAACTACTTTATATGGAATATTCCGGCGAAGCAGTTCTGTTTCAAACCCCAGTGACTGTGCGTTGGTACGGTATAAAATAGCCCAATCCAGATAATGGGCGGTATTTACCGAACGCTGGATCAGCTCTGCACAAAACGATGCTTCTTCATCCTGGTCGTAGAGAAAAGCCAGGGTAGGAAGTTTCCCGCTGCCGCGTTCGGCGCTTAGTTTCTTTCCCAGCCTGCCGCTGTTGTTATCCACAACCGAAGATGCCGCAGCCAGAATCGGAGCAAAGGAACGGTAATTCCGCTCAAGCCTGATAATGTCCGTGCCGGGAAAACGATCGGAAAACTCCAGGATATTCCGCACTTCGGCGCCCCGGAAACGGTAAATTGATTGATCGTCATCTCCGACAACACAAAGGTATGTTTCCGGTCCGGATAACTCCGCAAGCAACTTGAACTGGGCGATGTTGGAATCCTGATATTCATCCACCATTATTACCTTAAAGCGATCATGAAAACGCTGTGCAACATCAGGGTTGGCCTTAAGGATTTCAACCGGTTTCTTTATCAGATCGCCAAAATCTGCATTGCCGATTTTTTTTAGCCGTTCTTCGTATCTGAAATAGATTTTTCTGAACTCCGGCCTGTAGTCTATTAAATCCAATTCGGGATCATCCGGCGAAAGAAAATAATCCTTTGCACGGGAAATTAGCGCCGCCGTTTTGCGGTTTTCCGCACGCGCAGCATCTTCGTTAATTGTTCTTAAAAGCGATACGGTATCTTCATCATCATAAATTACAAAATTGGAATTAAGCCCGGCCAGCGAAGCATTGCGCCGCAGGAACCATGCGCCGAAAGAATGGAATGTCCGCATCATTGCATCGCCGGCACGCATATCAATCAGCCTTGCCCGTTCCGTCATTTCCCTGGCCGCCTTGTTGGTAAAGGTTACTGCCATAATCGACCGCGGATCGAGTCCTCGTTCCCGAATCAAATAGACAATTTTAGTGGTTATCACTCTGGTTTTCCCTGACCCTGCCCCGGCAAGGATCAGCAGGTTTTTACCATTGTGAAGAACAGCTTTCCGTTGTTCGGGATTGAGGACTTCAAGATAAGAAGGAAGGGCATCTGCCATGTATTCCTCCGGCACACGTATGCATATCAAGTTACCGTATTATAGTCCGACTGGTTTTTTTTTGCTATAATTTTACAATGAAGAACGCAGATACCAAAAAGACCCTTGCAAAAGTAATTGGGTTACGGCTGGTACTGGGGTTGTTTTTTGTTTCAGCACTCATGGTTCTTTTGCTGACAGCAGTGGTAAACATTCAGATGAACCGTCACGTGGCAATGATCACGGAATCGACCCAGAACCATTTGATGACCGCAGCCCAGTCATTGGCGAAATTCATCAGCGCCGAAGAATTGGATCAATACCATACCGTAGAAGACACTTACAATCCGGAATATCAGGCGCTTAAAGTACGGCTTATACACTTTGCGGAAGAACATAATGTCCTGTACGCGTATTACTGGCGCGCTTTTGGAAACGAAGGACAGCATATTATTGATAATGATACCGACACTGAAGAACAGGTAGGGCCGTGGAGCATTTTTGAAATAGAGGACGTTGCCCTTAATGGTCTTGCCGGAAATGTCGGCGTAACCGACCTGGGTACCTATACCCCTGAATGGGGCGGCCTTATTTCGGGCTATGCCCCGGTATATGACAGCGAAGGCAGGTTCTACTGTGTAGCGGGTGTGGACATCAGTGACGAATTCATCTTTTTACAGCGTAAAGACTCGCGGAATATGACTATTCTTCAAATTGCCGCTCTTTTGATTTCTGTGATCTTTGGCGTCCTGAACATGCTGCTCTACCGCCGCAAGGCTATACAGATAGAGGAGGCTCATGTCAAACTGCAATACTTTAACAACAATCTGCGCCGGGCATTTTCCACGTATCTTTCGGAAGATGTAGTGGAAGAGATTGTCAGCGATCCTACCCGCCTCCAGCTTGGCGGTGTGAACCGCCACATGACCGCCATGTTTACCGATGTTAAAAACTTTACCCATATTGCCGAAGTGCTGGCGCCTGATCAACTGGTAGATTTGCTTAATTATTATCTTTCCACCATGAGCGATGTTATATTGGATCAAAAAGGAACCATTGACAAATACGAGGGCGATGCGATTATTTCATTTTTCGGAGCGCCATTGGAACTTCCCGATCATGCCCTGCGTGCTTGTTTAACAGCAATTATAATGAAGCGGCTGGAAACTGAAGTAAACAATCACATCGCTGCAAACAAACTAAGCCCTTCGCCGCTCCATGCCAGAGTTGGCATTAACACCGGAGAAATGGTAGTAGGAAACATGGGAACGCAGAAAAAAATGAATTACACCATTATCAGCAATGCGGTAAATCTGGCGGCCCGGCTGGAGGGAGTGAACAAACAATACGGAACCTGGATCCTCGCAACGGAAAACACCGTAAAGGAAACAGGAAATCATCTTGTTTGCCGGAAGCTTGACCGGATAAGGGTAGTAGGAATTAACGAACCGGTGCGTATTTACGAAGTGCTGGACATACACGAAGATGCTCCAGCGGCTCTGCTTGAACAGGTTAATCTTTTTCACCGTGCTTTGATTCTTTTTGAATCCCGCAACTGGAAAGGCGCACAAACGATATTCGATCAGGTAAACAAACAATTTCCCGGCGATCAGCCTTCGCTTCTGTATCTGAACCGCTGCCGGCAATTTTTGGAAGAAGAGCCGGGCAAAGATTGGGACGGGGTCTTTACTATAGACGAGAAGTGAGCGCTGTTTAAATCTCCTCACGCAGAGGCGCAGAGAACGCAGAGGAAGAAATTTATCAACGAATTACGCTAATGAAACGAATTGTTATGTGCATTATTCGTGACATTCGTTGATCTTCTTTCAAAGACACAGCAGGTTCACGCCAAATATGGTGCAGACACTAACAGTTCCAAATCAATACCATTGCACGCAACAATCGTTCCCCGGATCATGTCGCCCGGTTTTGGCAGTAACGTTCCTGCGGCATCAGCAGTACGTATTACTGCAGCGCCGTCTACTTCCGGAGCCTGACAAAAAAGCCGTCCCAGCCAAAGGTCTGCAGCTTGGTTGTCTTCAGTAGCCGGAACGATTGCTTCCTCAACAAGTACGTCCATAGTCTGGCCCACAAAACGGTTCATTCGTTCTTCGGTAATTGGGAGTTGTTTTTCTTCGATAATAGCTTTACGCTGCGCTGCAATTTTTTTTCCAACCTTTCCTTTAATAGAATATGCGGCTGTTCCTTCCTCTCTGGAAAAGGTAAAAACTCCCAGCCAGTCAAAACAGGCTTTTTTCTGAAAATCAACAAGCTCTTTAAAATCATCTTCGGTCTCGCCTGGAAAGCCCACGAGAAACGTAGAACGGATTACTGCGTCGGGCAGTTTTGTACGGATTGTTTCCAGCAGGTCAAGATAGATTTTTGCATTGCCTTTCCGTCCCATAGATGAAAGTATATGGGGAGCGGCATGCTGGAACGGTATGTCAAAATAGGGAAGAAAACGCTTGTCATGTGCAATAATATCCAGTATATCCAAAGGGAAGTGATCCGGGTGGAGGTAGAGCAGCCGTACCCAAAAATTGCCGTGTAATACGGCGATAGCTTTTAACAGTGCAGCCAAAGCGGTACTGTCGTTTTCTGTAGTACCGTTATTAAATGTAAAAGCGGCAATATCCTGACCAATAAGGCAGAGCTCGTTTACACCCCGTTCCAGCAACTGCCTGCATTCTTCAACAATGTCGGGAATTGTACGGCAGCGGAGAGGGCCGCGAATTAGCGGGATAGCGCAAAATGTACAATTATTGCTGCAGCCTTCGGAGATTTTAACATAGGCAGAACCGGGAAAACCAAGGAGAGGGCGTAAACCACGGTTCGAATCCGGCAGAACCGCACGTAATGTACCTTGTGCGAACACAGATACATTACGAACCGGTTTAAAAAGTTCCGCCGCTGTAGGAACAACTTTGTCTATATTATCGCAATCCAAAAACCCGTCCGCTTCGGTTAAACTTTCTTTTAGTTCTTCCCGGTAACGCTGGGTAAGGCAGCCTGCAAGGAGTATTTTCTTTTCCGGGTATTGATTTTTCCAGGCAAGGACAGCGTTTATTGATTCGCGCTTGGCAGCTTCGATAAAGCCGCAGGAATTTACAATAATCATATCTGCATCCGCAGGATTATCAACCGCTTCCCAAAGTGCATTGTTTAAAGCGGCCATCATAATTTCAGCATCAACCTGATTCTTTACGCAGCCAAAGGGATCCAGAAAGTATTTCATGCTTGCCAAAAGTTGCCGGGCAAAACCGGCTTTAGGTACGGGCTATTCAAGCCGGTATTGGGTAAGGCGGAATCTGCCGTCATTGTCACGGAGCCAGCGCAGATCGATTACCACCACTTCTCCGGGGGTTCCAAGATTCAATGTAACAGTCCGCCCTGCTCCATTAAGTTCTATTGCTACTGCCGTGGCATTCGAAGACCAGAGCCGGATTGTATTCATCACATGAATACTTAATCGCTCTCCGCGGGAAAAATACCGTTCTGTTCTGTCCGATCTGTCCAATTCCCAACGGAACATACAGTAGTTCTGAAACTGTATTTCAAGAGTAAAGGGATAAGTATTGGTCGATGTAAAAATTACCGTCCCGGACTGGATTGCAGTATCGGTAATATCATCGGGATTTATTGCAACATAGGGATCTGAAACAGCGCTTATGTCAAAACGAATAAGAGCGCCTGCACCGGGTGTTCTGTAATCGTAGTCCGTAAGCGTTACACGAAGATCGGAAATACCGTTGCCATTAAGGTCTATTTCGGTATCACCCGAAAGATCCAGTCTGACACTGCCGCCGGGAATAATAAGAGTTAAAGGATCATCCATACTGCGTAATTCTATCTTGTACTGATCATTTTCCAGGTTTACAAGAATTGTATCCCCTTTATAAAAACGCCTCTCCAAAAAAGAACCTTCAAGCATATACTCCATTGGAAGCTGAACAAGACTTGTTTGTACAGGCTTGACCGGGGTTCTGACAAAAAGAAAATATCCCCCAACTGCGGCAATAAAACCTATCACTGCAATAACAATAATTATAAGAAGCCATTTGGGAAAAGAATGGGGTGAATTTATGAGCTGATCTACCGGAACAGGCTGTTCCTGAATTTTAATGGCTCTGTACAGGGAAAGCAGTTCATCAATGCTTAGACCCAAATATTCGCCGTAATTCCGCAAAAAACCCAACAGGTACGGTTCACCGGGGAATTTGGAAAACGATTCTGATTCAAGGGCTTCCAGGTATCGGCGGGCAATATTTGTTTCCCTGCCGGCATAATCCAGGGAAAGGCCTTTTGCTTCACGGGTTGATTTTAATTTTTCTCCCAGCGATTCCACTTACTGCTCCTGAACAAACAAGCCTCTTTCAAAATCCACGATACTTGAGCATTTTTCAAACCCAGGGTGAGTTTTTAAAAAATACTTTGGAAAAAGCTTTCTTAATCTGTACCCCGTAATAAAAAGTTGTTGTACATATTGGAAGCCGGGGGAGATTCAAAGATAAAGAGCCGTTCAGGGATACCTGTGTTAAGACTTACGCCGGAAAAATCGAAACGTACGGTTGTATCGTTAATAGTTTTTCCGGTAATACGCCGTATAAGCTGGGTGTCGGGGGAAATATCCATAATAATCTCGGTAAACCCTTCGCCAGTAGAACGCCGGGCTAGTTTGAGCTTAACCACCATTTCGCCGGAACCGGGCTCAATGGGTACCGGGGCAGGGCCCACTACAAAGGCTGGCACATAGTTCCGTTTTAACAAATTAAGCCCGCGGGCAGTGGCGATGTTCGCACCTCCCTGCTTCGATGCAGCCTGGTTCAGGATAGCCCGCTCGCCGGGTAAATAAATCTGAAGAGTTTCTCCGTCATAGAGAATTACCTGTTCCGCCGGGTAAGAAAAATCAATACGGAGAAAGTTCGGCATCATGGCATAGACTGTACCTGCCATACTGGTACCGCCGCTTACTATGTTAATCCGGGCAGAATAGGTCCTGATCGAAGCATACCGTTCAGAAACCTGGTCCAGATATCGCCCTGCGGTCATAATCTCCTGTGCTGAAGGAATAAAACCGCTGAAAAGAACCAAAACTATTAAAAAAAGACCTTTCTTCATGCACACGCCGCCTCCTTGCGGCGAAATAAAACAATTACCTTGCGCTCGTGGGCCGGAGGCCCACATGCACATATCATACACATTAGGGTGTTTTAGTGCAAGTGGAACTTATTTGAAACTTTAATATATTCAAGGCTGTTCTAAAACTTCAGTTTTTGGAACAAACTCATTCACTTATCTGTATTCAGAGCCCCCAGGTTTGTTAAAGGGCTTGAAGCAAGCATATTTGAAAGGCTGGAAAGTCCTGCCAACACCAAATCGTTATTCTTTTCCCGGATACCTTGATCGATAACCCTGAAAAACCCTTCCGTTATCGCTTTTCGCTCGGCAAAAACTGCGGCAAAGAGTTTTTCATAAAAATCATATTTTTTTGTTATTTCTGCCAGGGCCAGCTCTTTCATTGTTTCAGCTTTTGACTTATCCTGTCTGGATAATTCTTTTTCCCGCCCGAATCCGGACAGCATTTCAAAAGCCCGTTCTGCATCGCTTTGGGGAATTTCTTCGGGAAGCCGGGAAAACAGGTCGAAGGTTTTATCCATTATTGTCTGGCTCCCAAAACAGGGGTTTCCGCCATTTTTAAAACCAAACCTGCCGCCCTTCCCAGATTTTGCAGGCATCCTATTTCCTGCCAGGAAAAATAAGGATGATGAAGAAGCTGCCTGATGTGCCGCTGTACTTTTGAGATAAAGCCCAGTGGAAAAAGCTCCCTGTACGTTGTCTTATATTGATGATTAAAAACCGCCGTTGATTTAACAATTACTCCGATTAACTCATGTACCCTTGCTTCCATAATTCCAAATTGAATGATATTTTTCCGTACGGTTTTTACTTTCTGTAAATAAGAAGCGGTAGATTTTACAATTACCGGTACTGCCGTATTAATGGCAGAGTCCGGATTGTTTACCGCGGATGCAGAACTTGTAAAAATTGCCTGCAAGGGAATATCCCCGCTGCTCCGGCTGCTGATATGTTCCTGCTGTTTCCAATTTAAATATCTGAACAAAATCCGGGTCTTATGCAGCTGCAGGAGGGCATGACGTCTTACCTCGCCTAACGTTTCCAGGGCTTTAAGCGTCTCAATTCGCTTTATTTCATGCTGCTCTTCCAAAGCATCGAGATCGGTTTCAGAGCGGCTTACCTGTCTGGTCATTTTTCTATTTTACCCAAAATGGGGAAAATAGCAATAGCTTATACTTTTTACTAAACACCATTAAATCAGGAAAAGCTTCGGGTGGCGCAATCCTGCCCAAAAATTTCATTTAGTCAGATTTTTAACCCACCGTTCTCTTTTTAAAAATTGCCGGCAAATAATAAATTTAATCACATCGGTGAGCTTTAACAGGGTAAACATTTGAACAGGAGGTATGGCGGTAAAATAGGAGAGGATGACTGCACCCGGTGCGAAAAGAAGGAAATTTACCGTACAATCGGCCATAACTCCCATTATTGTGTCTCCGCCGGCGCGGGAGATGGCAAACTGGACATTGATCAAGCCCCAGAGGGGAAGATAAGCGAGAATTACCAGCACAAGGCCAAGGCTCGTCGATCTGGCTCCGGCGCTGAGGTTGGAAAAAACAACAGGAATTATAAACGACGACAATAATGCGCCCGGTATGGAAACGACAACACCGGCAGCTACCGAACCCGACTTAAGCCATTCGGCGCGGCGGCGGGCTTCGTCAAGCTTATTGGCGCCAAGCGAGCCGCCTACCAGTACGCCGGCGGCGGTCCAGATTCCTCCGAAAATTAAAAAGAATATATTGGCAATGGTCCAGCCTGCCGCCATACCGGCCACAACTTCTGCACCGCCCCTGCGGTTATACATGGCAATCATTACTGTTTCGGAACTTATCCACGATATTTCCGAAGCAAATATCATTCCAGACTTAAAAAGAATTTCTTTAATAAGCTGCCGGTGGATATGAAAGAGCCTGATAAAATGGACATAAAAGGGCGCTTTAATTCGGGAGGCATACCAGGCAAAGACGACAAACTCAAAAACCCTGGCAATAATTGTCGCATATGCTGCGCCCTTTACTTCCAGGCGGGGAGCGCCCAGATTTCCGTAAATTAATACCCAGTTCCCTACCGTGTTTACCAGGGTTGCAACTGCGGAAATACAAAGCGGTACCTTTGGCCGGGCAATTTCGCGGAAACTTGTCCCGACTGCCAATGAGATCGCCATTGGTATAAAAGTCCAGGAAAGAAGGGTAATGTAACCGGATCCAACGGCAATTATTTCTTCCCGGGCGGCGTTTCCTGTTGTCATCATGGCAATCATGGTTTGGGGAATAATCCGGCAAAGAACCATTCCTGCAGCTGCTACAATAACACCAAAGATCACCTTAAAGCGGTACGCATTTTTCATTCCTTCGCCGTCATTGGCGCCCTTGAACTGAGCTATATAAATACCGCCTGCCTGGCAGACCGTGTTGATAATAACGAAATATATAAAAGTAAGATGATTTGCAACATTGACTGCAGCCATGTTTATATCGCCCAGACCGGCAACCATAAAGTTGTCGATAAGCGAGACCATACTCATAATAAACTGCTGCGCCATTACCGGTAACGCAATAGACATGGCTGACCGGTAAAACGACAGCGGGCCAAAACGTTGATTTAATTTAAACATTAACAATCACATAAACATTGAAGGTTTTCCGGAAAAGAAAACGTTACGTTTTCTCACTTTTTAAAAGCCCTTGCCAGTTCTCTTCCTTTGGTATTTAAAATCCCATCAAGTTCAATCCAGCTTACGGTAACGTTAACAGGACCGGCCGCATAAGGCGTTATTTCGTAGACGTTCCAAAAAAAAGCAAGCCCGATCTCTGTTGGATAAAAATCATCCAGTTCAAAATCAGCTTCTATGTAGATGCCTTCCCACAGGGGAAGGTTCGGCGGCAGCGGTTCACCGGTAACCTCTTGCGAATAAAGCCGCAGTTCCCGATCAACAAAGGGTTTAAGCTTTGCAAAACCGGCTTTGTCAATAATATCATTCAGTGTCAGCCGATCCGGCGCATTCATATCAATTACGTAGTGCGTTGTTCCGTAACCGCCGTGGGCGCCGCCGGTGTATACATAGAAATTTTTGGAAACAACCGCGTATGAACCGCACACCTCAACAGCGTGTTCCTCTTCGTAAGACCAGGACCGCACCTGTTCTTCTCCGACATCATCAGCGTATTCCCGGAATTCTTTTTTATAATCCGAAAATATTTGTTCGGCATACTGTTTTGCCGACATCCCATCGTACAGGAGGAAACAAATTAGTTTTGAAAGCTTTGCCTCGCGGGCAGCTACAAGGGTTAGAGAAATGTCCATTTGGGCATCAGGAACCGGCCTGCTTTCGAAAGCCGGGATAACCTGGGTATACTTTGTAAAAAAGAAACTATCGCTGCCAGTGCGGTCATTCAAATCCTGACTGCTTGCACAGGAAACCAACGCTGCCAGGGAAAAAACCAGGATAAACCGCATTTTTGCTATATTCATGCATCAAGTATAAAATAGAAAAGGTTTGTGTTACAAGCTATCGGCTGCCGTGCGCCAATTGACAACGACTTTTTTCTTCTATATAATATAATTGGAGAATAAGCATGGCTCAGATCCATTATTATAAACGGTTTGAAAACAATCTGGTACGAAAGACAAAAAACGGTGTTGTTTGGCTGTTTAAAAAAATCGGGAATTTCTTTTTAGCAATTTTTAAATTTCTTTCCCGCCGTTATACAATCGTTTTGGTACCGCATTCGGAAAAAAAGATTCACAACTTCCATGTTTCCGTCATTGCCATTGTGTTATTTTTTCTTGTGTTTTTTGGAATCGCCGGAACGTTTTTTTGGTACAGCGCTTTTTCCGGACTTAAACGGGGAGATATAGCAGAATGGAACTCCGAACTTAAAGATACCCAGATTAATCTGGAACAGCTGCGAAACGAAGTAAGCCAGCTTTCCAGGGCTGCCAGAGGCTTCGAAGCAGTCCTGTCCAGTACTCTTCTTAGTTTGGGATCAACACCCGGCACATTAAATTTTACTGCTCCATCAGACAGATCTTCGTTTTTTAATCTTTCCAGAGGTGATGATATCCTGAAAGAAATGGATGATATCCGTCATCTTGCAGTTTACCTTTCTTCGGCGGTAGACCCGGTAAAAGAAATAGGAAGCATATTGGATTCTCAAAGCGCCATTCTTTCGGAGATCCCCAGTATTTGGCCAATAAGGGGCGGAATAGGACATTTTACCGCCATGTTTGGAATTAATCGTGATCCATTTACCGGAGCGCCGCATATGCATACCGGAATAGATCTTTCTACCTACCGTTCGGGAGATCCCATAGTGGCAACGGCAGACGGTCAAGTGGCATATATGGGTTATGAACCCAGCGGATTTGGAAATTATATTATTATCAGGCATCAGCATGGGTTTTATACACGGTATGCACATTTGCTTTCGTTCAGAGTAGAAACAGGGCAAATGGTAAAACAGGGGGAAACCATAGGTTATATCGGGAACACGGGCCGTTCCACAGGTCCTCATCTGCATTACGAAGTTCATATAGGTTCGGATGTGGTAAATCCGGTAAAGTATTTAAATATTCGACCCAATCCGGCGCGGTAATATACGGGCCTTTGGCCCGCGAGCGCAAGGAAATTATTCTAATTCGCCGCTGGGAGGCGGCGTGTGCATGGCTACAACAACAAAACCAAAAGTGAATACAAAAAAACAAGGTGAATTCGCAATTAACACACTCATAGGCCCGGGCAGTTTTGTCCGCGGCGATATCGAAGCTTCCGGCTTTGCAAGAGTTGACGGCAATGTAAAGGGAAACCTTCATGCAAAGGGCAGGGTAGTAGTTGGAGAAAGCGCCCGGATGAGGAGCAGTATTACCGGCACCAATATTACTATTGGAGGAGTAGTTGACGGAAATATCCTGGCCAGTGAACGTCTTGTTGTATTGCCCTCTGCCCTAATCATCGGCGACATTTTTACCCGCCGTATAGAAGCCGGAAACGGCTGCATTATCCACGGAAAAGTACGGGTATGTCAAAGCGAAGACAGCTGGGAACGGGCAAAGTCGGAATTCAGGGACAAGCGGCCTGCTTCGTTTGCTTCTTCTTCGCCGTACGGCCAACGGCACTAGTTATGGCTAACATCAACTTTCCCGATGGTTCATCCCCCCTTTTTAATCCTTCCGCCTACGGTGAATCATCCGCCGAGGCCCGAAAGGCAAAAGCACAGACACCGGGAAAAAGCGGAAAAAATAAAAAAACAACCGAAACAAAAAATAGTTTTACTTCTTTCTTTGAAAAAGCCGTTCTTGGAAAAGTCAAAGAACTTCCGCTGTCAGAAGATTCCCTTCATGAGCTTTTGGAAGATGTTCACACCGCCGGAGATACGCTTTCCAAACGGCCATTTCCGCCGGAAATTGCAGCATATAAAGAAGCTGTTCGTAACTTTGTCCATTATGTAGTAGAAAACAGCTATGATACGGAAGAATTGTCCAGTAAAGTTAAATTTATTAAAGTCCCCGGCGGATTGGATATCCAGAAGCCGCAACAATATAAAATTATCCGGGTAGTTGATTCCAAATTAGAAACATTTGCCGCGGAAATATTGCGGGGACAGCTAAGCCAGCTGCAAATTCTGGAAAAACTGGACGAAATTAAAGGTCTTCTTGTAGACCTTTTGGAGTAAAATATGGCTGATGATTATGATAGCTCATTAGACGAAGAAGATATTTCCGCTCTCGAAGACAAGGGAGACGAAAAAAAGCTTGACACGGATGTTATAGTAGAGGCCGGTGTTACAAGCCTGGAACCTGATACCCCCATATACCGGCTGAGGCTTTCCTACTCAAACGAAACATTTCTGGCAGCCTATAAAGGAGAAATCCTTAAAGCCGGAGACAAAGTACTTGTCCCCACCCGGTACGGGAAAGACCTTGCCCAGATTATCGGACTTGCCCATTGTCTTTCGGCAGAAATTGCCAATATTGAACGTCCTGCGTCGGAAGAAGATCTTGTAAAGGCAAAACGCAATAAAGAAGAAGAGGCGGAAACCTTTCAAATCTGCCGGCAAAAAATCGAAGCCCACGGCCTGGAAATGAAGCTTGTCTCTGTTCACTATCTCCTGGAAGAACCAAAGATCCTGTTTTTCTTTACTGCCGATAACCGGGTAGACTTCAGAGATCTGGTAAAAGACCTGGTAAGTGTTTTCAGAATGAGGATAGAATTGCGTCAAATCGGAGTACGCGATGAATCACGGGTTGTCGGCGGTCTGGGTGTCTGCGGGCGCGGATATTGCTGTAATACGGTATCAGACAAATTAAAACCGGTTTCAATTAAAATGGCAAAGGATCAGAACCTTTCCCTTAATTCCATGAAAATTTCCGGCCCTTGCGGAAGGCTTCTCTGCTGCCTGTCCTATGAACATGCATTTTACAACGAACAGCGCAAACTAATTCCACAGGAAGGATCGCGGCTTAATTATGACGGAACAAGCTGGAAAGTAACCGAGGTTAACATAGCAACGGCAAAGCTCAGCTTAAGTGCAGAAGATGGCCGTGTACTCAGCCTGCCCTTCTGCCGTTTTGCCAAAGTCGACAGTCATTGGGAAATTTGCGGAGAAAAATAACCCATGGGAAAGCTCCGGGAAAAAGCATGAATACTGCAAAACGGTTTTTACTTCTTGCAACCGGCGCTTTCCTTATAGCACTTAACATTAAAACTTTTGTTAATGCAGGAAACCTTATACCGGGCGGGTTTACAGGTTTAACCCTGCTGATTCAGGAATGTGCCCGGCATTTTTTTAATATTGCTGTTCCTTTCAGCATAATTCTTTTTATCCTTAATTCCGTTCCGGTATATATTGGTTTCCGTTATATCGGAAAATGGTTCAGTATTTATTCATGCATGGTAATAGTATTGATTGGCTTCCTTACTGATTTTATGCCGCCCATGTTTATTGATCTTATAAAGGTTCACGATACGCTTCTTTCTGCCATTTTTGGAGGTATTCTTAATGCTGTTGCAATCAGCCTCTGCCTTCATGCCGGATCTGCATCCGGAGGAACTGATTTTATTGCCATCTTTATATCCGAGAAATACCATAAAGACGCCTGGAATTATATATTTATAGGAAATTGTGTAATTCTTGTTCTGGCGGGTGTTCTTTATAATATTGATACAGCCCTCTATTCAATTATCTTTCAGTTTACCACAACCATGGGGCTGAATGCCTTTTACAAAAGCTACCAGCAAATGACAATGTTTATTGTTACCAGCAAACCCGATGAAATCTATGAACTGATAAAAAAAGAAACACAACACGGCGCAACCTCCTTTACCGGAAAAGGTTACTATGAACAATCAGAACGGGTAATGCTGTATTCGGTAGTTTCATCACCGGAGGTAAACAGTTTGGTGGATGGTATTAAAAAAATTGATCCCGGCGCCTTTATTAATGTAATTAAAACCGACAAACTGGGCGGCAGGTTTTACCGGCAACCCAAGGATTAGATTTTAATAAATTAACCATACCAAACCGCCAACCGCCATTGGAATAATAATATTATCCCAGTCGCGTAAAGGGATCAATTCTGTTACTACGGCAGTACATGCAGCCAACAAGGCAATAAAGATATTTCCATTGCCTGTAATTATGGTATAGAACCAGACGCTTAAAAAAGTTCCCAGGAAGCAGGCAACAGAACCCTCCACACTTTTTCCGAACAGGAAAGAAGGCCGAAGGCGGCCTATGAATTTTCCTGCCAAACTTGCCGTCCCGTCTCCAAAAGCCAGAGCATAAATTGCAATGGAGGCAAACGGCAGAGGATAAATCAACAGCGGCAGAAAAGCCCCCAAGCCCAATGTTACCGGCCCTAAAACAAACCGCCCCATGTCCCGCCGCCGGGAAGCGGCAACGGTAAGCCGGGAAATCAGGGGAATGCTTACACCCCGCTGCCGGAGATATTCCATTAGTCCATAAGCCAGGGTACCGGAAGCCAGAAGAATAAGGGTGAAGTATCTGTTTATGCCGGCAAGAATTGGTACAAAAGCAATCAGAAAATGCAGGGATTTTCTAAGCAGTTCTGATTTACGCCTGTCTTGCAGCAATTCGGCAGGGATCTCCTCCAGGTTCTTTTGACCGCTCTCCATAGTTTAGAATGCCATAAATAGGAAAATCTAAAAACCCCAAGTTACTGCTGAGCTTCCCAAACAAATTAGAATCCTAATGTCCGGCAGATGAGGCTGAGCGCACTGGTTCACCCCGTGTAGAGCCCACAAAAACAGCCTCCTGCCCCCTTAAACTCATCTGTATATACCTAATTTTGTTTGGTGCTTAAGTGGTCAGGATTTTGCTACAAAATATTCCCTTTATTTGCAGGTCTGTTGTTTGCGGGGAATTCCACATGGGTTCACCACTGCGCTCAGCCTCATCTGCCGGGATTAACATTGTAAATTGTATGGGAAGCTCAATATCAGATGGGTGTTAACATCTATCTGAAAAACCGCAATTTACCTCTGATCCTGGCATATCATGTTGTGCAATATTTTTTGGAAAGGGGTGGGCGCAGGCTTTTGGTAATTACCCGACCTGGACTGAACACATCGAAACTAATGTTGCCACATAGGTGGGAGGAGGGTTACTCAACAACCATTTGGCGTGCTACAACAGCAGCGACGCCAAAGCGTCCGTCAACTACAGCCACGACCACTATGGTCTGAATGAGTGTTCCTCCTCCCACCGATATGGGAAGATTGATGTGTTCAGTACGGCCAATGGATTCAACACGCGGTTTTTCCGGGGCTTTTGCCCACCCTTTTGCTTAATATATTGTATGTATTTTCTATGCCAGGCTCAGCGGTAAATTGTGGTTTGCTATCATAGCCACAAATACACCTGATGTAACCGTACAGTAATCAGCCAGGTTCCGGTAACCAGCATAATTAAGGCAGGAACAGGGGTTATCCAGGTATCGGCGCCGAAGAGCAGACTGCGGCCCAGAAAAACAAGCAGCGAGCCCAGGGCAATAAACCGGTAATCGACGGTTCCCCTGCTGTAATCGGCAATTAAAAAACTTATCGCTGTTATTACCACAAAAAACAAATCAGTAAACCTTAACATCGAAGAATAAGCAAAAACCATGGTAAAACTTGTATCCCATGAAGATCCATTTACGGGGAGCCTGAAAGAAATCACCAGAATCGCAATAATCAAGCCAATAACCATCCTGCCTTGTTTTTGCATGTCTAACCCTGCAGCATAAACACTGGAAATAAAAAGGGAAATTGTTCCAAAAAGCCGGGAAAAAACGAGTACTCTGGTTCCTATAATCATCATTGCAGGAGAAAGCTCATAGAGTCCTTTCAGAGGTACAATAATTCTAAGAATTTCAAACACAAAAGACATGGCAAAAAGGCCAAAAAACAGAATTTCCGGGGTTTGGGTTTTTTCAAAATAAACCAATACCACTATGGATACAAATAAAGCATAAAAAACTGCCATAAATAACGAAACAAAAGGAACCAATGGCTCTGTTTCAAAGAATCGTTCGGCCAGATTCTGAAAAGGACCTCCGGGCCGGCCTGAAGCAGCTTCGCAATAATTTGACAGAAGCGGCAGCAGTTTTCCTGTCAATACCAGCAGCAGCAAAATACTGCATGAAGAGAGAAAAATTCCTGTTTTAAAGTAAATATTCCGCTGAGCCAGAGTCATGTACGCATCACCTTTTTCAAAACTAACAGAGTTTTAAAAAAAGCGCTACTGCTTAAGAACTTTTCTAAAAAAGCCGATACTAAAATGAGGAGTTCGGAATGAACAGAAAACTTATACTTCTTGTCGCATTGGCGTTATTTATTGGCCCGCTGTGGGCTCAGGATACTGCGGTTTTTGTTGATTTTGGTTTTTCCGCCGATGGCAAAACATACAGTTTTGGTCAGTACGGTATTAATGCAGATACACTGCGGCCATGGGCCGAGTTCTGTGTTATTGATGTTGCCTCCAACAGTTTTGTTCCGGGCGGCAGAATTAGCTATGTCCACGACAGTCCTGTTATTGCAGGTAATGATGGTTCAGGCGCCTTGTACCGGGTTATTAGCAGAAACACTGCCCTCGCAGATCGTTATAAAATCAGCTATCTATTACAAGGGCATCCTCTCTATGCTTCTCTGGAGAATGGTGTATTATCCGGAATTGAAACAATAGAATTCAGAAACTTTAAAACAAGTGAATCCTACAGGGCAACATTAACAAGTACCGGTTTCGGTTCAGCGGCCGGATCATCTTTTTTTATCAGCCTTGAAAGAAGAGGTAATGACGGTTCAATTAAAACTTTTACGGCCGGGAATGCTGCAATAAAGCGGCCTGGAATTACTTCCTACCGTATACGCAAAGTACTCGCCGCACCCAATACCAGTTCGCTGATTTTTGTAATAGAAATGAAAAAACAAAATGCCAATGGCAGCGTTGACATACGTTATATGGTAGAAACACTCAGATTATAGGCAATCCGTTTTAATTATTGGACGCCAAAGTTGAGTTACAGGCGAATTATCCTCAAATAGTTTACGCAGATAAAGTTTGCACTCAAGTTTGCAACGGTTCCAGAGAGCTTCTTTTTGAAGTTCTATAGCAATATCAATCAGATCAATGTTTTCCAAATTACCTTTTTTTACCTGGGTAACATAATACTCCGAAACTTTCAGTACTGTTGCATCTTCCACATTACCGGAAAAGTAATTTTCCGGATGCGGATCTATGCTAATCGCTTCTTCGGGATTCAGGATATAACAAAACAGTTTTTCATTAATCGGGTTCTTCAGAAAAACCCTGAAAAATTCCATATATTATAATAATTAATAAAATGAGTTTTGAAAATATATAAATATTTTTTTTTAAATACCGACACTATAAATGAACTGGATAATAAACTGTATGCCCGTT
>WRIB01000014.1 GCA_009782955.1 Treponema sp.
TTCCTTTCCCGGTTTTTTTCCGGCAAGTGCAGGAAGCAGTACCTTGGGCAGTTCGTTGGCAAGTTTGGCAAGGCTCGCTTCTCCGGAAAAGAAGTTTTTCTTTCGTTTCCATTCCCGTTCAAGCGAACCTTCCATTTCCAGCATGGGAAGCAGGGAAAGTATCAGGAAAAGCTTTTCTCCGGCCAACAGTGTGCGGTTTTTATAGGTTATGCTTCCCCGCAGCCCACGGTATTGATTGCGATCAATAATCATCTCATCGTAGTGTTCTTTTACAGTTTTTAGCCTTTCCCAATCCAGGGTAACATATTTCTTTCCTTTAACTGTTTCGACAGGAAAGAGTTCTGTTCCCAGCTTTATGGTGTTGGTAAAATCCGGCCGTTGTTTTCTTTCGGCTCTTTTTCTTCGGACGTCTGTTTCCGGGCCGTCGCTCACCCCTCCCAATTCGGAAAGAAGCAGAGGACTAATCCGCTTAAGGGTTTCCAGTGAAAGAGGGCTTACCGACATGGCGTACATTTTTGTTGTGCGTACTATTTCTCCTGCCACAATATACCGCGGTGAAGCAATATCGTCACCACGCTTGAACATAACCGATCCGGGATGAATCATAATTCTGTCTGCCGTAAGACTCCTGTAGGTTTCCGGTGCAAGCCTTCCTCTGGGCTTCCCGTCCCGTACACAAACAAACTGAATTAGTCCACGGCCAATGCAGCACAGGTAATCTTCGGTACTACCTCCTTCCGAGATTGGAATACCCATAGACGAAACGATTTCTTCCAGTTGAATGGTAACATTGGCAATTTCCGCCATAGCACGTTCGTCAAGGTAATTGTTATCGCAGAAGCTTTGCTTGTGTTCTGAGCTGGTGTAAGCGCTGTATAGTTTTAGATACGAAACAAAATCTCCGTCCGGGTCGCGGAAACGATGGTGTGCCCGGCGTGCGTCCATTTCTTCGCCGGGCGGCAGCAGGTAGGGGCTTTGCGTAGAAAGAAACGCTGCGGCAATTACCGTTTCTTCAATTACCTGGGGATACTTAAGCAATGCTTCAACAATGATCCTTGAATGCCGGGGCGGAAGGGGAAATTCCGTCATCATCTTCCCGATGGATGAAAGCGTTCTGTCTTCTTCCAGTGCGTCAAGGAGTTTAAGCGTTTCTATGGCGCCGATAATGCCTTCTCTCCCCGGTGAGGAAATAAAATCAAATCCTTCAAAATCGGTAATTCCCAGATCGGCCATGCGGAGCACTACTTCGGAAAGATCGGTACGGTGGATTTCTTCGGTTGTAAAAAGAGGTCGGCTTTCAAAATCTTTGCGGGTATAAAGGCGGTAACAGCTTCCTTCCTGTGTACGGCCTGCCCGGCCTTTGCGCTGGTTAGCTGATGCACGGGAAACGGGAGACTCCACGAGGCTCGAAGTAAATGTCCGTGGACTGTAGAAATTCAACTTGGAAAGACCCGAATCAATAACAGCGGTAATCCCGTCTATGGTTACCGATGTTTCCGCAATATTTGTGGCAATTACCACCTTGGTTTTCCCCCGCGGTGCCTCTTCAAAAACCCGTTCCTGTTCTTCCTTGCCAAGCCTGCCGTACAGCGGAAGTATGTAAAGATATTTTCCTGCGGTACCATTGGTCAGACGTGTCATACAATCCTTGATTATCTTTTCTCCGGGAAGGAAGATAAGGATGTCGCCGGGACGTTTTTCGCTGATAAAGCGTTCCGTAATGTTTTCGATTTTAAGGAGCTGGGCTTCTGCGCTTACATTTCCGCCACCGCGTTTTTCCCGTTCCCCCCATTTTTTGTTTCTGGTGTTTGTCCGTTCCGTGTCTTTACCATGCGCCCTTTCCGACTGTACAGTGTGTGTATTAAGAAGCGGCGGATCGTACACCAGGGTAACAGGAAAAGTTTGCGCTTCTATTTTAACAATCGGACATTGGCCGAAATATTCGGAAAAGACAACGGCATTGATTGTTGCGGACGAAACAATTACTTTGAATTCTTTGCGTTCTTCAAGCACCCGTTTAATAAGCCCCAGAATAAAGTCGATGTTAAGGCTCCGTTCATGGGCTTCGTCGATGATCATTACCGAGTACCGGGAAAGCCACGGGTCAAGCTTCATTTCCTGTAAAAGTATTCCATCTGTCATAATTTTAATTTTGGTATTGTTACCTGTCCGGTCTTCAAAACGCATCTTGTAACCGACCGGGCAAAGCGGATCTCCGGGGCTGTTAAACCCTAATTGGCGTGCAATAAAATCGCTTACCGAAAGGGCGGCAATGCGTCGGGGCTGGGTAACACCGATAATTCCATCGTTGTTAAACTCAGCATTCACTGAATAACCGGCTTCGCGAAGTATTACGGGAAGCTGGGTAGTTTTTCCCGAACCGGTAGGGCTTTCTACCACAATTGCCTGATTTCCCTTTAGAGCGGCAAGGATACGGTCTTTATGCTGATATACAGGAAGATCCAAATAGTTCATACTATAAAGGTAGTATAAAATGCCGGAATATGGTATATGATTAAAATATTGGAGGATTTTGATGGCTAACGAAAAATACGTATATTTCTTTGGCGAAGGAAAGGCCGAAGGAGATGCAAAGATGAAAAATACTCTGGGAGGTAAAGGTGCCAATTTGGCGGAAATGACCAATTTGGGTATTCCCGTTCCCCCGGGTTTTACTATTTCTACCGACGTATGCGCTGCATTTTATGAAAATAATAATAAATACCCCGCAGGTCTCGAAGAAGAAGTGATTGCCGTTTTGGGCAGGCTTGAAAAGGTAATGGGAAAGAAACTCGGCGATCCCGACGATCCGTTGTTGGTTTCGGTACGCTCAGGCGCTGCTGTTTCCATGCCCGGCATGATGGATACAATACTCAACCTGGGGATGAACGATAAATCCGTTCAAGGGCTTGCCGGCAAGACAGGAAATCCCCGCTTTGCATGGGATGCATACCGGCGTTTTATCCAGATGTACGGCGATGTGGTAATGGGAGTTCCGCACGAGGCTTTTGAACATGCATTAAGCTCTGCAAAAAAAGCAAAAAAAGTGGAACTGGACACCGCTCTGGATGCAAAAGACCTCGAAAAAATCGTAGAGGAATACAAAAAACTCGTCCGTCAGCATAGTAAAAAGGACTTTCCCCAAAAGCCGCTGGAACAGCTATGGGGTTCGGTAAATGCCGTTTTTGGTTCATGGATGAACGAACGGGCGATCAAATACCGGCAGCTTAATGAGATCAAAAATGTTAAAGGTACAGCCGTTAATGTACAGTCCATGGTTTTTGGCAACTTTGGCGAAGATTCAGGTACCGGAGTTTGCTTTAGCCGGGATCCTTCTACCGGAAAGAACGAATTCTACGGTGAATATCTAATGAATGCCCAGGGCGAAGATGTCGTAGCGGGAATCAGAACACCGGAAAAGATCGCTACCCTGGCAAAGAAAAACAAAGTAGTTTACGATCAACTAATAGCAATAAAAGACAAGCTGGAACATCACTTTAAAGACATGCAGGATCTGGAATTTACCGTTCAGCAGGGTAATCTGTTCCTTCTTCAGACCCGGAACGGTAAACGGGCCGGGGGCGCAGCGGTTAAGTGCGCCGTCGATATGGTAGCGGAAAAACTCATTACCAAAGAAGAAGCGATATTGCGGGTCGAACCTGGTCATCTTGATCAGCTTCTTCATCCGATGATCGACCCCAAGGCGTTAAAAGGCATCAAATCTCTTACCAAAGGTCTCAACGCTTCCCCCGGCGCCGCAACAGGACGTATTGTCTTTTCCGCTAACGATGCCGAAGCATGGCATGCCAAGGGCGAAAAAGTGCTTTTGGTTCGTAAAGAAACCAGCCCTGAAGACATCGGCGGTATGGTTGTTGCCCAGGGTATCCTCACTTCTACCGGCGGCATGACAAGCCATGCGGCAGTTGTTGCCCGCGGCATGGGTACGCCATGTGTTGCAGGAGCCAAGGGCGTTTTCGTCCAGGGAAAGAAAGTAACAATTGGTGTCAAGAATTACAAGGAAGGGGACTGGATTTCCATAGACGGTTCTACCGGAGATGTTTTTGACGGACGGCTTCCCCTTGTTGAGCCGAAAATTTCCAAAGACATGAGTACCTTCCTTTCCTGGTGCGATGAAGTCCGCGCCGGTTCTGTACGGGGAAATCTTAAAGGTTTTGAAGTGTGGACCAATGCAGACCAGCCGGGAGATGCAAAGCGCGCCTTTCAATTCGGAGCTCAGGGAGTTGGCCTTTGCCGGACAGAACATATGTTCTTCGACAAGGCAAAGTTAATACATTTCAGGGCAATGATCGTTGCCGAAACGGAAAAAGAACGAAAAGCCGCCCTTGCCAAAATACTCCCGCTTCAGAAAAAAGATTTTTACGGGATATTCAAGGCTATGGAAGGCCGGCCTGTTACTATCAGGCTTCTCGATCCGCCGCTCCATGAATTCGTTCCCCACACCAAAGAAGAGCAGGCGGAACTGGCCGCTTACCTTAAGGTAAAGCCTGTCGCTCTCCAGCCTAAAATCGATGCTCTTCACGAAGCAAACCCGATGCTGGGTCACCGCGGCTGCCGTCTTGCCGTTACATACCCTGAAATTTACGATATGCAGGTAGAGGCCATTGCCCTTGCCGCTGCGGATTGTGTAAAACAGAAGATTCCCGTTAATCCGGAAATCATGATCCCCATTGTTATTACCGCACGGGAACTCAAACTTCTGCGGCCCAATGCGGAAGCGGTGTTAAAGCGGGTCTTTGACAAAGCCGGTATTAAGCTTCATGTAAAGATCGGTACGATGATCGAAGTACCGCGCGCCGCAATTACGGCTGCACATGTAGCCAAGTATGCAGACTTCTTCAGCTTTGGCACCAACGACCTTACCCAAATGACTTTTGCATTCAGCCGGGACGATGTGGCATCCTTCCTGCCGGTATACCTGGAAAAGAATGTGCTTGATGTGGATCCTTTTAAATCTATCGACGAACAAGGAGTAGGCTACCTTATCCAGCATGCAACATCGGAAGGCCGGAAAGTGAATCCTTCATTGCAGGTAGGGATATGCGGCGAACACGGCGGCGATCCGCAGACTATAGACTTCTGTTACCGTTCCGGGCTGACCTATGTGTCTTGTTCGCCGTTCCGCGTACCTTTGGCCCGGCTTGCCGGCGCTCAGGCGGTAATTAGGAATAAATAGTTAAGCTTGTTTGAAAAATCGGTTTTTTAACCGATTTTTCCCGTAAATCTAGGTGAGTTGTTCGGAAGCCGTGGTTTCCGAACAATTTCTGCTTAAATATCAGGTGTTACGCATCTTAAAGTTTGTCTTTTTGTTCAGGTACTGTGTCTTTTATGCGTTCAGGCGTTGCATTATTGTTTTACTGATAATATTCATCTCTGTCTGTGTCAGCGGAATGTGAAGAAGCTTTTCCTTCCAATGATTTTAGCAGAAAGGCCTGATCAAACAATTTAGCCAATTCCTCTCCCTGGACGCGGGTAAAATACATGGAAGATGCAGATGATTCTGAAATACTTTTGTTGACGCCGCTTTCTTCTTTGGCAGCCATTTGGCGGGTAGCAAAATATGGTGCATTGTTCCTGAAGCGATAACCCAGTTCAATAAATGGCGAAGAACTGTATGTTGCGGAAAACTTTAATGTCTTCCACAGTAATCGTCCTTTAAATTTTCCGTAAACTGCTCTGGATTTATTATATGTGTCAGTAAGTTTTTTGTTGGAAAAATCTTCATTATAACGGTTTAATGCTTCAACAAAAAGCTGCCGTCCTGCTTCATCCCAGAATTGCTGGTATTGGGCCATATTATGACTCCATTCAAGGGCAACTTCATTTTGCCGCGGATAGAAAACTATTTCTACAGCTGTTTCTTTTAATTGGGATGACAGGAGTTGATCCAAAGAAACGTTTACGGAACCTATTAAAAAAGGATCAACATTGGCTATCATGCTGGGATGGCTTGGGGCTTTTTCCGTGTGGCTGCATGAAATAGCCAATACTGCCGCTGCAAGAAAAACTATATACTTTTTCATTCTTACAAGTATTGCAAATTTAGAGAAAAAAAACAACATTATATCTGCAACCTAAACAGCTTTGGCAGTGTCAACAATAATAGTTATGAAACAAAACTATTATTTTCAGGACGATCAATCAATTGGAGAAGAAATAGCAAATTCTGCTCTTCATGGTATAGGCGGCTTTTTGGGAATATTCGGCATGGTACTTCTGATTAACCATGCAAAGTCATCTCTGCCGGCTTTAATAATTTTTGCTTCGGCGATGATACTTATGTTTTTTATTTCGACGGTTTACCATGTTCTCCCTGTACAAAAAATAAAGAAGCTGTTCCAAATCTTCGATCATCAGGCTATTTATATTTTTATTGCAGGAACGTACACTCCGTTTTGCCTTTTGGCTCTTAAAGGCCCATTGGGTATTATTTTACTATGCTTTGAGTGGATGCTTGCACTGACGGGGGTTATACTTTCGGCGCTTAGCTTTAATAAAATAAAAAAAATAGAAATGATCATTTATATCCTAATGGGATGGGCAATAATTGTAGGCTTTATACCTTTAGCCAGCGCCCTGCCGGTGCAAAGTTATCTTCTTCTGTTTGCAGGCGGCCTTGCATACACTGCCGGAACATTCTGGTACCGTGCCGGAAAAGACAAGCCTTCAAAAATGCGTAAACGTTTGTTCTGCGGTCATGTGATTTGGCATGTTTTTGTCCTTGTCGGAGCGGTTTGCCACTGGTTCTCGATTTGGTTTCTTTGTCTTAGCGCAGGGTAAACCGTACCGGGTAACGATAACGAACAGCCACTTCCTGCCCATTGGCCATTGCAGGGCTTCCTTTAAGGCCAAGAAATGCTTTTTGAGCTGCTTCGCCGAACCCGCGGTCGGGGGGATCTTCTTTTAATACAGTTACGCTTCTTACCAGTCCTTCGCTGTCTACAAAAACTTCCAGGTAAACTGTTCCTTCAATTTCCGATCTTTGGGCTATGGGCGGATAGATCACTCTTCTCTTTAATTCCTCTTCCGAAAATCTGGGCAATTGGGAAACAAGGTGCATTGGAAAAAATTCAACGGCATCTCCTCCGCCCGTATATGTCTCACCGGATTCAATATCGTCGGATTCCATTATTACTTCTGCGACGGTTTCTGATGTTGTTGAAATTGCAGGGGGAAGTTTGGGAAGCTCTTCCTTAATGTCTGTGATCTTCATTATATCGGGACGTTCTACCACCGCGCTTACTACCGTTTTAATGGTAAATACTGCAAAAAAGAGAAGCAATACATGAATCAGGATCGCCATACTTATTGATACGGCACGATCCCTAATATTTGATTTTTTAATCATTTTTTACCACAAAACTTACAACCCTGTATTCCAGAAGTTTTAAAATTTCGATTACGGAATTTATCTTGCCGTATGGTGTGTTTTTATCCGCCAAAATATGCACCCTTGTATCGGGGGCACGGCGGTAAGTTTCGCCCAAAGCGTCCTCTACCGTGTTTAATTCTACAGGAAGCCCGTCGAGATACAGCGCCCCATCCTTGTCTATCCAGATTTCCAGATTTTTTTCCGAACTGGTTCGCTTTGCCCTGTCCGCTTCGGGATATTCTATCTTTACCTCACGGCGAAAGTTAATCAATGCAACAAGCATAATAAATATCAAAAGGAGAAAAGCCACATCGCTCATGGCGTTCATCGGTACGATGGGATTTCTTCGTTCCCGCAGTATTTTCACGGCTATTCCCCGCGGTTATGCAGCGAAAAAGAAAATGAATCAACCCTGTTTTCCTGTGCCAGTTCCACAAAGGAAACCACATTTTGCCAGGGAGCATTTTCGTCAATGCTAAGGATTACAGCTGTGTTTGGCTGTTCGGCAATTGCAGAGCGAATTTTTCCGGAAGCTTCATCAAAACTCAATGGGTTCCCCATAAAAAAAAGCGAGCCTGTTTGATCAATGCTAAAGCGCAGTAATTCGTCCCGGGGCACCAATAATACCGAATCTTTTCTGGGCAGGTTTAACAAAAATCCCCTGTTAACGTTAAAACCCGCAATTACAATAAAATATATGATAAGAAGAAAAGCCATGTCGGAAAGAACGCTTGAATTTTCTATGCCGCTGCGGGTTTTTCGTTTAATCAGCATGTTTACCTGCTGATGTATGTGCATTACCTTTTGACAAAGCAGTGATCAATTCCGAACAGGCCTGTTCTGTTCTTATTGCAAAACGGTCTACAAAACTTGCAAGTATGTAGTGAGCGCTCATGGCAATAATTGCAATAATAAGGCCAAAAACCGTGGTAATAAGCGCTTCATAAATGCCATTTGCTACAATCTGGGCATTAACTTCTGTTGCTTCTGCAATGGAACGGAATGCTCCAATCATTCCGGAAACTGTTCCCAAAAAACCTGTCAGCGGCGCAAGGGAGCCAATGGCCGTTAAAAAGTTAAAACCGGATTCAAGAGAATTGATGCAGCCCAGAGCTTCGGTTGTTACCGCCTTTTCGAGCCTGTCTTCGTTTAAATCCGAGTGATGTACCAGCGCCAGAAGAACCCTGGCTCCCATGTTCCTGCCGGCAATAGGCTCAAGAAAAGCTGCGGAATCCTTGATGTTTCCTTTTTTAGTTGTATCAAGCACTTTGGAAGCCAGTTCATTGATTTGGAGCTTATGCCGGACAAGATACAAAACACGGTCAATAATTATCGCCATTGCAGTTACGGAAAAAACAAGGAGCGGCCACATAAAAATCCCGCCCATTTTAAAAAGTTCCAACAATGAAAATGCAGTGTTACTTTCCATAAAAATCCTCGATTTATTTTGCTAATAATTATTGTTGTTCAAGAGCTTCCACTATGTTTGAACGGAGTTTTTCGGCAAGAAGTGTTTTCCGGTCCTGGGGGGACATATCCGCTGGATTTACAGGATTTAGAAAATGAACACTTACAGGGCCTGAAATGACACGGTAGGTTTTTTCAAATACATCATAACTGCCGCGGATTGCTATGGGAACAATAAGTGCATCAGAATGAGTAGCCAGTTTTAGGGCGCCTGGAAGGAACGGTCCGACTTCATATCCTCTGCTCCTTGTTCCTTCCGGGAAAATAAGCATGGCTCCTCCGGCCTTTATTCTTTTTATTCCCTGATTGATGGTTTTTAGCGCTTTTCGCGGTTTTTTGCGGTCAATAAAAAATCCTCCCAAAAGAAAAATCCATAGATTTATTCCCGGTATTAACATAAGTTCTTTTTTGGCAATAAATCCAAAAGGCCGGCCCGAATAAGCCAGTGCAAGGATTATATCAAATATTCCAACATGATTGGATACAAAACAGATCCCGCCATTTTTAGGGATATTATCCCTTCCCGTTACCGTCATTGAACAACCGGAAATTAACGTTACAATTCTTGCCCAGAATTGGGCAAGTTTATAAAGGAAATAATCCATTGATTGATTTAAACCTATAAAACGTAATATAAAAAAAGGAATGGCAATCGGTACAAAGATGAGCAAGACAATAGTGGTAACGATGAAAATCATTACTGTTTTTATCAGTCCCATAAACGCTCCTTTTTTGTTCTGTCAGATGAGTTTGATCTAAACCTGACATTTTGGAACAGTCTCAGATCAAAATACGCCGAGTAATTCCAGATCCTTGCGGGCTTCTTCCGGGTTTGTCCATAAAAATGAATGAATTCCCATGGCCAATGCGGCATTAACATTCAGTTCCAGATCGTCAAAAAATACCAGTTCTTCTGCTTTGCAACCCAAACGTGATAAAAGAATACCATATATCTTATTATCCGGTTTTACCCTCCCCACTTCGCAGGAAAAAACATTGGTATCCATAAGATCAAAGACAGGTAATGTATCTTTTATACGATCCAAAAAATCCTGGACCATATTCGAAAGTATCCCAAGCTTAATACCGGAAGTTTTTAGTTCCCTGATTAGCTTTTCCGATTTTGGATTCACGTGGGACCAGCTTTCCATGTCACGGACAATAAGTTTTTCCAGCAAATCCGGATCGGCAAAGACCCCAATATCTGTTAAAATATGTTTATAAAATCCAATTCCATCAACAAGACCCTGATCATAAATTGACCTGTTGTCCCAATATATTTTTTTCATAAGAGATTCATCTATTCCTGCCATATCTGCCATGTCCTTCATGGCGTCTGCGTCCTGGAAAAATGCTATTACTCCGCCATAATCAAATGCAACTGCCTTTATGCTCACATCAGCTCCTGTTGCCATTATAGCATAAAACTGCTTTACGGGGAAGAACAGATTTGTTTTATCCGGTAAGGGCTTCCAGTTTTTCGCGGATAAAAACACTTTTTTCCTTAAGCCCTATACTGCCGATTTTCAGCAGTATTACATTGGGTTGTTTTGGATCCAGTTTAACTTTTCCGGAGCTTTCCTTAATAAGCCGCAGGAGTTTGTCAACCTGAACTTTGTTTACTTTGCTGAATGTTACTTTAACAAAACCATTCTTTTCTTTCAGCGAAGAAATGGCAAGTTCTCTGCAGATGATCCGAATTTCTGCGAGAGCCAGAAGGCTCTCCGCTTCATCCGGCGGCGGTCCGAATCGATCAACAAGTTCTGCGTGTACTCTTTCCAGTTCTTCCTTGCTCCTTACAGCAGCGATTTTTTTGTACATTTCCATTTTTTCCTGCTGACCGTCTATATAGTTTTCGGGGATAAAGCCGGAGTATTCCAGTTCGAGTAGTGTTTCGGTTTCAGCTTCATAGTTTTCGTTGGAGAGTTTTTGAACAGCTTCATCAAGAAGTTTCAGGTAAAGATCAAAACCTACGGAGTAAATATCGCCGCTTTGTTCTTTACCCAAAAGATTTCCTGCCCCGCGGATTTCCAGATCCTTCATTGCAATCTTAAAACCCGATCCAAGTTCAGTAAAATCGGAAATAACCTGCAGCCGTTTAATTGCAATTTCCGAAAGCGCTTTGTCACGGGGATAAAACAAATACGCATACGCAATCCGGTCTGAACGGCCAACCCTGCCGCGGAGCTGGTAAAGCTGGGAAATTCCGTACATGTCGGCCCTGTCAATGATAATCGTATTGACATTGGGAATATCAATGCCGTTTTCTATAATTGTCGTGGACACCAGTACATGAAAACCGCCGTGGATAAACCGGCGCATCACGTCTTCCAGCGCCTGGCTGTCCATTTGCCCATGGGCCGTTTCTATGGACATTTCGGGGACAAGATGTTCCAGCATGATACGGGTATCCTTTAATGTTTCTATCCGGTTGTGAAGAAAAAATACCTGTCCTCCCCGTTCGGCTTCCGCCCTTATGGCAGAAACGATTTTCTCTTCGTCAAACTCCCCAATAATTGTTTCGATAGGATGCCGGTTTTGAGGTGCCGTTGCCAAAAGACTCATATCGCGTATTTTAAGAAGACTCATATGAAGGGTTCGCGGTATGGGGGTGGCGCTTAAGGTAAGACAGTCGACATTGGTTTTTAATTCTTTAAGCCGCTCCTTGTCTTTGACGCCGAAACGCTGTTCTTCGTCTATAACAAGTAACCCCAGATTTTTATAAATTATGTCTTTCTGTAAAATCCGGTGAGTGCCTACAAGTATATCTATTTCTCCTTTTTCCAGTTCTTTAAGAGTTCGTTTCGTGTCTCCGGGTTTTACAAAGCGGGAAAGCATGGCAGTTTTAACGGGAAATTGACTGAACCTGTCCAGAAAATTATCATAATGCTGTTCTGCAAGTATTGTGGTGGGAGCAAGAAAAGCAGCCTGCTTCCCTCCCATTACCGCCTTAAAACATGCCCGGACAGCAACCTCGGTTTTGCCGTACCCAACATCGCCGCAGACAAGACGGTCCATAGGATGAGGTTTTTCCATATCCGCTTTAATCTCTTCTACACATTGGAGCTGGTCTTCTGTTTCTTCAAATGGAAAAGCTGTTTCGAACAACAGCTGCCATTCACTGTCAAGGGGAAAAGCAAAACCGGGTGCGGATTTTCGTTTTGAATAGAGGGTTATCAGTTCCTCGGCAATATCTTCCACGGCTTTTGATACACGGCCTTTTCGGCTTTCCCAGTTCTTTGAACCAATCTTGTCCAACCGCGGAGCTTCACCGTCGCTGCCTATGTAGCGCTGTACCATGTTTACCTGTTCAATGGGAACAAAGATCGATTCATCATCCTGATATTCAATCTTCACATAATCCCGCTCGTGTCCCAGTGCGCGAACACGTTCAATCCCCTTAAAAAGACCGATGCCGTAATTCAGGTGAACTACATAATCGCCGGGATTTAGTTCCACAAATGTGTCGATAGGACTGCTCTTTACCCGGTTTAATGAACGGGGAATGCGTCGGCGGCGTCCAAAGATTTCGTTTTCCCCGACCACCATAAGTTTAATGTCCGGCAATGAAAATCCGGCGCTTAACGATAGCGAAATGACCGATATTGAAGGGCTCCCAACAGAGGTTTTTTTATTTTTCAATTCCAGTAATTGTTTGATCCGTTCAGACTGGACTTCTGATTCCGCCGCTACAGTAATATTCCAGCCCTGTGTAACAAGCGAAGAAAATTCTTCTTTCAGATAATTGATATTGCCGAAAAAACTCCGCGGCGGGTCGCATGGTATGCGGATGCGGTTTTTTCCTTCGCTGTGTATAGCCATAAAAGACAGCGTACGGAACTTCTTCTCTGCCATGGCAAGCATATCGTTAAATTTCAGAAGTATTCGCCCTGGAGCAGGAACAGGTCTTTCCCGTAATGCCTTACGGAAAAGACCCTGATATTCCGTTTCCAAAGCCTCCTGGGAATTTTCCATTCTTTCCCTGTCAAGAAAAAACACCAGTGATTCCGGCTGAAGATAATCAAGAATTGTCGATATACCGGGACCGGTTTTTTCTTCGTTATTAAAAGCCAGAGGAAAAAACAGCTCTTCTCCGCTCATCGTACCGCAGGTTTTTAGTTTATCCAGCAGTTGTGTTATGGCTTCCGAAGCAGCAATCTTGCCGATACCCCGTGTAAACTCGGATAATTCCGCAATGTTTTTTTCCAGAGTAACTATCGTTTCGTTTGTCCAGATCACTTCTTTTAGAGGGCGGATGATCAACGACGTGAGTTTTTCTTTACTGGTTCCCTGACTGGAGTCCAGAGGATCAAAACGTTTAATTGATTCCACTTTTTCAAAATCCAGCAGTATTCGGTAAGCTTCGTCGTCTCCGCCCATCAGGATGTCCAGCACTTCGCCCCGTAAAGCATATTCTCCCTGAAGCTGAACCCGCGGTACTCTTGTATAACCTCGTTCCGAAAGATAAGTTGCCAGAGCCGGGGTGTTAATGGTATCGCCTGCCTTAATCGGAATAAGAAGTTTATTGAAATAACCCGGAGGGGGCAGGGGAGTAAGAAAAGCGCGCTTTGGAACGATAAGCAGCGGGGAGTTGTTTGCGAATCCGTCGCTGCAGCTTAATAGTCCGGCAAGAGCCTTTGACCTTTCTCCAAAAACCGATGAGAGCGGGGAGCCTTCACGGTAAGGCAGAGTTCCCCACCATGGAAATAATTGCGGCAAAAGCCTTGGCTCTGCTGCCGCCAGGATAGCGTTCAGATCTCCGGCCAAATCTTCCGCTTCCCATTCTGTTGGAACTATTGCTATGGCCGGCACAGAAGGTTCTTTATGCCGAAGCAGGGCCAGAATCATGGATTGAGCAGATCCTTCCGGGCCTTCAATCTCCAATGGGCCTGTATCATGGCAATTTTTATATTGATCCAAAAGATTCAATACAGAAGGATCGTTTCGGAGTGCTTCAAGGAGCGGGTTTTGTGACATAATTGGCATAAGGCTTTTAATCCGGTTTACCGATAACTATATAATAGAAATCTCTCTTTTGTAACAGGAGTTAAGCGGTGAAACAAGCTCAAATACGATGGTTTTTTTCTGTTTTTCTGGCGGTAATTTGCATAATACCGGTTTTTGCAGCGGACATCGAACTGTCCATCCGTTTTTATGATAAAAAGATCTACCATGTTTCAGGACTTTCCGGTGAACCGATTTATGTACAGGTAACATTAACCAATCGGAGCCCTGCTCCTTTCCGGTTTAAACTGGCCGACGAAAGGGTTTTTTCTATAGATTTTGATATTCGAAACCTTTCAAATCAAAGCCTGGAAATAGCGGATTATTTACGCCGTAAACGCAGCGAAAGCCGCAATGTGTATTTCAGGGAAATTACCGTTGAACCCGGAGAATCGTTTTCTTTTGTTGAAGATATACGAAACTACGCAACCCTAAGGGATGCAGGTTCGTTTGTGGTTCAGGCCCGCATTTTTCCCGAATTATTCCGTGAGACGGCAGTTTCGACACCCCGTGGAATGCCTTTGGTTTCCAACCGGCTTAATTTAAACCTTCGGCCGCCGGCTCTGCCCGGTTCCGACAGTATTCCCTTCCAGATGGATGTAGAAACAGGAGCGGTTCTGGTACGGGAAAAATTGCCTCCCGATGAAGTAATTGCGTATATGCTTACCGCCCGCCAAAAATCCCAATGGGAAAAATTCTTTCTCTACATGGATATGGAAGCAATGATCACCAATGACGCCGTACGCCGGCGGAGCTGGCTTAATGAATCCGAAGAAGGGCGCATCAGAATGATGGCCAAATACCGGGACGACCTCCGGAATTCCATGGCTGACGAAGATATTGCCCTTATTCCATCTGATTTCAGAATAGAGAACACTTCCCACAACGGAGAATCAGCGAGGGTAGTAGTTACTCAATGGTTCCAGGTAGGGCGTTATACAGAAAGACGCCGTTACGAGTACAATCTCCGCAGAAGGGATGACGTTTGGACAATTCAGGATTATACTGTAACCAAGCTGGGAACTGAATGAAATTACTTTTAGCGCTGGGTTCGGACAAAACTTTCGAAAATGTTTCGTTGTTTTTGAAACCGCTTGGTTTTGATCTGATCCGGTACCGTAATGTCCAGAAAGCCATGGATAATGTTGATGAAATTGATCCAGAGGGGATCATCATCAGCGCAAAGGATTTTCCCCGGCACTGGAAAACCATGACACGCTTTGTCCGTTGTTTCAGGCCCAAGAACGAATGTCCGATTGTTATTCTTAAAGGAGATGCCTTTCCCGAAGAAGAGATAAACAAGGCCATGGCTCTGGAAGTCAACGGCCTTGTGCTGGAATCACTTAATAACCCCGCCGAAACAGAAAAGATCCAGACCCTTCTTGCCCGCTATGTTGCAGTAGATGATAAACGGACAAACCGCCGTTACCGTCCGGAAAACTGGAATAATATAGGTTTTGTTTTTTCTCATCCTATTGATGAAAAACTTATCACCGGTATTGTTAAGACAGTATCCGCGACAGGTATTTCTTTTGAACCCGATCATCCCGGTCTTGTAGAAGACATAAAAACAAATACCGAAATTCATAACTGTTCCCTGCGTGTTGGTGAGGATATACTTTCTCCTGTCTGTACAGTACGCCGGACAGACAGGATTATCACCCTGGAATTTCTTTCTTTCCCCGGCGCAGAAAAAGAAACCCTGGATATTTATCTGGAAAACCTGCCCCTGGAAGAACTTAAAGCCAGACAGAAAGCCGCATCGTAAGCCAACTTTATAAAGCATTTTCTCATGTAAGATAAATAAATTGATTAAAAATGATCAAAAATGTTCATTATATTAATTATTTTTTTTGCTAAATAATATTTAGAGGGTTATATGACAAAAAAAATGATTTTGAACATAATTTTTCTTACTATGCTTATTCTTGGATATAACAGTTGCATGAAAGCGAATGCACCTGATGGTTTTGTACGAATAAATGGCGGAACATTTACCATGGGGAGTCCTGCTGATGAGCCGCAGCGGGGAGGCAGCGATGGTCATATGGACGGTGGCAGAGAAGGTCCGCAACGCAAAATAAAAATAAGCTCGTTTTATATGGGGAAATGTGAAGTAACAGTGGGTGAATTTCGCAGGTTTGTAAACGCGAGCGGTTACAAGACAGACGCTGAAAAAAATGACGGTACGTTTGTATCTGATATTGGATACGGTCAATGGAGAAAAAAGACGGAAGTGAATTGGAAAAATCCACATTACGAACAGGATGATAATCATCCTGTGGCATCGGTAACCTGGAATGATGCGGTACAATATTGTAACTGGCTTAGCGAACAAGAGGGATTAACACTTGCGTATAACATAGACGGAAAAAATGTAATTTGGAACCGTAAAGCAAACGGATACCGGCTGCCGACCGAGGCAGAGTGGGAATATACCTGCCGTGCAGGAACAACGACACCATTCAGTACAGGGAACAATATTACAACCGATCAGGCAAATTATAATGGATATTATCCATTCAATGATAATGCCCGGGGAGAGTGGCGGGAAAGAACAATGCCTGTAGGAAGCTTCGAGCCAAATCCATGGGGACTTTATGATATGCACGGGAATGTGTGGGAATTGTGCTGGGACTGGTATGAGAGATATCCATCTGAAGACCAAAAAGACCCTCAAGGGCCGGATTCAGGTTCCAATAGAGTAGTACGCGGCGGTTCATGGAATTATAATGGCCGGGATTTACGTTCGGCCAATCGGAATTCAGTCAGTCCTTCCACCCCGTGGTTTGGTCTTGGTTTCCGAGTGGCGCGGTCCTCTTTGTAAACGTTCGCTCCTAAATCACAAACATGTTATTCACTCTTAAAAATACCAAAAAAATTCCTGTCAACAATCTCTTCCAATTCGATTGCATTGGTTCCCTCCATTGTTCCTGCTTCTTTTCGTATCTTTGCCGCTGCTTCCAGAATTGCCGGCATATCCGGCCAGGAGGAAAACATTTTGCCCTGCAATGGCTGGTAGGGTGCGTCGGTTTCCAGCAGCAATCGTTCTGCCGGAAGGGAGGCGAATGATTGTATTGCTTTTTTATGGTTTAGGAGCAGAGTTGTTCCAAGAGAAAAAAAAGCAGGTATGCCTTTACGAAGCAGGGCAGAGGCTTCATCGGGTGAACCTGACCAGGAGTGGAAGATAACCGCCGGAAGTTCTTTGAGGATTTTTACATAAGGAAATATTTTGTGCATAGCCCGCCGGACATGAAGGACAACAGGTAAATTATACTGCATTGCAATTTCCAGATGGACGGCAAATAATTCATCCTGAATGGCTTCTGTATTCTTATAGTTCTGCGAATATAAATCAAAACCGCATTCTCCCACTGCGGAAATTCTGTTTTCGGCTGCAAGGGCAGATAAAAGTTCCAGTTGATCCCGAAAATCAGCGGCAGAACAATTGGTTTTTTCACTTACTACTAAAGCCGGAAGCTGGGGGTGAACGGCAAAACAAAGAAACAGCGGCGCTGCTCCTTCATTTTTGGCTGCGGCAGACAATTTTTCATGCAGTAAAAATTCTTCTTTACCGCAGGAACTTGCGGCGCAGGCTATGTTCAATGAACGGCGTTCTTCTTCGGCATTAGGATGCAAATCAAGTAAATCCAATGGATGTGCGTGTGCATCGCTTGCCATTTATTCGTCTGCGGGATTCGTCATTGCTGGTTATCCCGAAGTGCGGAGTTAATGTTGGTAATTGTTTTTTGAAGCGATTCAATCTGTTGGGCTTGTGAAACATTTTGCGATCTTAGGCTTTCCAATTGTCTGTCCCTCTCTGCAATGGTTTGTGATATTACTTCATTTTGTTGCTGCAAACCATCCATGGTTTTTTGCAGTTCTGCAAGAGCGGTATTTTGTTTGGCAATGGATTCGGCCTGAACGGAAACTTGCTGCCGCAGGGCAGCTTCCGCATCGGCTCCCGGAGGAACCGGCGGCAGTGCTTCAACCTGAACAACAACTGCAGAATTGTCCGTGGACTTTTGCGCTTCGGAAAGGAGCAGCGAAAGGGCGTGTACCGCCGCAACATCACTTGCGTACCTGGCCTGAATGGTTTTTATGGAACTAAAAGCGGAGGTTGCAAGGTATTCATTGAGGGCGGCTATGCTGTTTTCTGCAGCGCTAAACTGGCGTTCTTCTATTTGGCGTAAAATAGTTGTGTAGAATGCGGCAAGCTGCCTTTCGATAAGGGTTGTTTTTTCCGCTTCGCTTGAAAGTTTTAAAAGCTCTTCCCTGGCATTTTCTATTTCTGCCCTGCTTTGGGCGGATATGTTTTCCAGAATCAACTGCTGTTCCAGAAGTTTTTCTTCCCTCTGCCGGATCTCTGCTTCCCGAATCCTTGCCTGTGTTAAAATCTGCGTTCTTTCATGCTGCAAGACGGTCAGGTTTTCCCGGTATTCTTCCTGCCTGATCAAAAGTTCTTCCATTGTTTTCTGCTGTTCAGCAGTTAACACTTCCAGTGAATTAAGTATATTAAGCTCGCTATCAATTTCCGCTAAGCGCTTAATCATTGCTTCAATAGCTTGATCTTTTTCATTAAGCTGACTGTTAATTTCTTTGCGAATTTCCCTAATCAAAGCCCGTTCGGTAACGCCAAGAACAGCGCCTGATTTGCGGATTTCCGCTGCATCTGTCCGCTGAAACGTAAAGAGCAGCAGTACTCCGGCCGTCAGAAGTACAACAGCGGCAGCATTAACAAATAACGGAAAAAGTCCCCGCTTTAATGCCTCTTCTTTGGACGGAATGCCCGGAGCGGTAACAGCATCGCGGGTAGAAGCCGCTTCTATATGCTCGTTGATTTCGTTTCGTTCTTCCGCAGAAAATATTTCAATTGCTTTACTATCAACGGAAAATGAATTACTTTCGGTATCCATGGTTCCTCGCTTATTTTCCGCTGTCTACAGCCAGCGCTTCTTTTGCCGAAAGCCGTACACCGCCTGCCTTAATGCCCTTTACATTGTAATCCTGAGCCTTAAATGCTTCGGATAGAACTTTAAGACGCGGCTTTGGCTTGTATTTAACGGCAAATGTAAATTTGGGTCTGGTATCGCCATGAAGAACCGTACAACCGTCGGGAAGCAGGGCATAATCCTTATTCATTATCCACCCTTCAATCTGGAAACGTTTAATACAGGGATACCCGGTTTTTGGTTCCGCATAAATCAGGGTAAAGATTATCGAAGAAATAATGTCTTTGTTTGCTTGTCCTATATATACCGCTTTTGGACCGATAAAAGCTTTTTCCGGAATATCCGTTACCGACCAGAGACCATTGCCCCGCATTACAAGAATGCGATCAAAAGGAGAAAGTTCTGCTACTACTTCGCCTCCGGATACGGAAGTACCAAGGTAGCCGCTTGTGTTGTCATATTTAAGCTGCACATCCTTGCGTACTACTTCTTTTACGTCAATCTTGTCAAAAAGACCGACCTTGGTTCGCCGTTTTCCTCCTTCAAGTTCTTCATCGGCTTTAATTTTACCGATAATACCGTCCAGAAAACGCAGTGCATAGGCTGTTATGTTTTTCAGGTGATGATTTATTTCCTTAATCCGGGCATTAATCGTATCCATTTCTTCCCGGGCTTTGTTGATGTCGTAAAGCGAAATCCGTCTGATGGGAATTCTCAGCAAATGTTCAACATCACCGGTGCTGACTCCCCGCGGCCCGATTTCTTTGGCAAAGGGCTTAAAGCCGGCAATTACCGCATCGTTAACCCCCTTGACGGTTTTCATTTTTTCTATTGCTTTGTAAATTCGCTCTTCAACAAAGATCCGTTCCAGATTTCTAAGGTGAAGTTTATCCTGCAGTTCGCTTTTTTCCAGTTCCAGTTCTTTGGTGAGTATTTTTACCAGTAGTTTGGAATGATACTTAATTACATCGGTTATTTTCATAACCGAAGGAAGGCCGTTTCTGATAACAAGAAGATTTGCCGAAATGGACTGTTCGCACTCTGTAAAGCCAAAAAGAGCGTCAACCGTTTCTTCGGAATATACTCCCCGTGCAAGGCGGATTTCAATTTCTACTTTTTCCGTAGTAAAGTCGCTTATTCCCTGTATTTTAATACGTCCCGCTTTGGCTGCATTTTCTATACTGTTAATGATGCTTTCTGTTGTTGATCCGTAGGGAAGTTCACGGATAACAATACGTTTCGGGTCCGAAGTATCAAGCTTTGCCCTGACAAGTACTTTGCCGTTGCCGTCCTGATAATCCGAGACATCTACCTGTCCTCCGGTTGGGAAATCGGGATACAGTTCGAATTTCTTTCCCTGAAGGCAGGCCTTTTCCGCTTCGAGCACTTCGAGTACATTGTGCGGCAGTATTTTGGTGGACATACCAACGGCAATTCCTTCGGCACCGATAACAAGAATTACGGGAATCTTTGCCGGAAAAAGAACAGGTTCTTTTTTTCTGCCGTCATATGAATCTACAGTGGGAGTCAGCTTGGGATTGTAAAAAATTGCCTTTGCCAGGGGAGTCGAACGGCATTCAATATAACGAGGCGCCGATGCTTCGTCGCCGGTATAGATATTGCCGAAATTTCCCTGCCTGTCTATAAACAGATCCTTATTGGCCAGAACAACCAGGGCGCTGCCTATGGACGCATCTCCGTGGGGGTGGTACTGCATACAATGGCCGACTATATTGGCAACTTTGTGGAATTTTCCGTCGTCCATTTCAAAAAGAGAATGGAGTATACGGCGCTGGACCGGTTTTAAACCGTCTTCAAGATCGGGAATAGCCCTGTCCTTGATTACATAACTTGCATATTCAAGGAAATTTCTGTCAAATAGATTTTTAATGTAAGCCATAGGCACTTAACAATTTACGGCAAACGGCGGAAAGTAGCAAGAGGTTGAGCTTGTTCCAAAACTCCGGTAGTTTTGGTTAGGTTTCTTTAAAAGGGTATTGTAATGTCAAAGGTGAGTCCATGTCCTTTTTTGCTGTTAAGCTGTATGGTTCCCTGTATTTCTTTTAATGAGTCCCGTACAAGGTTTAGGCCTATTCCCCGCCCGCCGTGAAGGTCTTCTTTTTCCGAAGTACTGAAACCAGTACTGAAAATAAGGTTTGAAAGGAGTTGTTTGTTGGTTTTATCGGCCTCCGGGTTTTTTAACAGGCCCAATGCCAATGCTTTTTGTGCAATTGCATCAAAATTCAGCCCATTGCCGTCATCGGCAAGTATTATCCGGACCCTGCCATTTTCTGTTTTTACATTAAGGGTAATTTTTCCTTCTTCGCTTTTGCCCAGAGCCAGTCGTTCCTCCGGCGTTTCAATGCCATGGTAAACGGCATTACGTACAAGCTGTGTAAGAATTTCTTTTATCGCACGCTTTTGATCATGGATCAGAGTTTTTTTGTCAAATGTTTCCACGGTAAGCGCTGCTTTTTTATTTTCGTCGGCAGCAACCCGTTTACATATTTGCTTTAAAGCATCAATAAATACATCTTCTTCTTTTTTGTTTTCGTTTTTTGCGGAACTGTTAAAATCCCGAATCCGTTTGAGGATATCTTCCAGTTTTTCTTTTTCTTTCTGAAGTTTTTCCAGTTCAACGGTAATGTGCAGTATTTCGTCAAATTGAATCTCTGTTTCTTTTTCCCGCAATTTTTTTATTATTGTTTCCAGTTCATGGAGTTTTTCACCGTAAGCGGAAAGCCCTACAATTACTGCATTGGATTTTACTGCATGGACAAGCTGGTACAGTTTTATCAAAAGCTCCCTGTTTTTGATTTTTTTGTTTTTTAATAATGCGTTAATACGGCCAAACTCGTCATCGGTATCTTCAATAAAATCCGCAAAAACGTCCTGATCAACCTGCATTACTTCAAAAAGATTGCGCATTTCGTTCTGCTGCCGCGCTTCTTCTTCGGCAAGCTGTTTCTTTAAAAGAGTTTCGGCACTGATGTCCTGTATTGTGCCCATTACAAATATTTCACCGCCGCCCTGATCTACAGGGGCAAAGAGACAACGTAATGTCTTGCTGAAATTTGTTTCGGTACTGATATATGTAAATTCCGCAAGGGGATTCATATCTTCCAGCATTTCTGCATCTATTGATTTGTCCATGATCATGGTAAAGTAATCGCCGATTATGCCGAGTTCTTTTGCACTAAACGATTTTTTAAGCAATGCGGTAAACGATTTACCCTGTAACTGCCTGGTTGAAAGTACGTCTTCCATGGCTTTGGAATAAGAAGGCTGTATTTTATATTCCCTGTCCATTAAAAAAAGACCTTCCTTTAGGTTGTCACGCATGGCGGCAATTTCGTCGCGTTGGGCCTGGATATTTTGAATTAAACTGATTGTTTCGGTAATATCCTGGATAAGAATAACAAAACCCAGAGTGCCGCCAGATTCGGAAGTAACGCGGTTTTCCCACCCGGAGTAGATCTTTCCAGGTCTGTGGGGCAGGGTAAATTCAATTTCTCTGCGGAGTTCTGATTCGCCGGGACCGCCGCTTTTTTCTGCGTGCAGACCTGTCAATAATTCTTCCGGCCAATTTTCCAGACCCTGTATAGAAGCGCCCTTTTGAATTTCTCCCAATGCGGGAAATAGTTCATGGGCCGTTTTATTGGATCCCGTATAAGCCATACCACGATCAAGAACGACAAAGGCATCCCGAATCAGATCCATAGTGATGGCATGGGCCTTGGGCGCAAGGTCAAACATGTCGTTCATGATTATGTTATAGAAAATTATAAAATTGGATATGACCATAACAAATGGAGTAAAGAGGATGCCGGCAAAAGCCGATTCGAAAAAGTACGAAAGTGCAACATAACTGAAATTGGCAATAAGCGGTGCAAGGGCGCTGATTAAAAGCAGAATAAGGGCAAGCCGCTGTGTACGGTTTTGCTTTACCATGCTGCGGATAATGACAATCAATGTAAGGGCAATACAAAAAAGCGGATAAAAAGTGCCAACCAGATAGAGGCGGCCAGGTACGATATATAACCCCAAAATAGGATGGTTAACATCATAATTATACTCCAAATACAGCAATTGATGATATTCAAAAGTTGCAACTACAAGATAAAACAGGATCGGAACAATGAGTATGGGGAGAAAGTAGTATTTTTTGGGTAAACGTATTTCGCAGTACTCTGCCACAAAGAAGAAGAAAAACGGAGTCATAAATGTACCGCCAAGATACTCTATTTTTGTGGCAATAATTCCTCCTCCCACGCTTCCGCTTGATATTTCGAGCAAATACCCCAGGTTATAAAAAAAGATAAATGCCAGGCAGTATATAAACTTATAACGTTTTTCGCTTCGGCACCGTTCAATGGTAACAACGAACATATATACGGTAAGGGTAATGGATGCAAAAATTAAAAGCCGGACTATTATCAGCGCCATTTGTTTCCTGTAATATTTTTAAAAGGTGTTTTTATCGATATTCCTCACAATTCTTGAATCGTCAACTACCAGAACTGTTTTCATTAAACGAGTCCTCCTGCTGTCATCTCGCCGGCTCGCATGCACACGCCGCTTTAGCGGCGAATTATAATAATTTCCTTCCGCTCGAGGGCCAAATGCCCTCATGCAATTATCCAGCGTCTTCAATAAGATTTTTCATGATATATTCACGCCGTTCCGGTGTGTTTTTTCCCATATAAAAAGAAAGTACCTGGGGTACTGCTTTAAGGGTATTCACCGATACAGGTACAAGATGCATTTTTTCCCCTATAAACTGACCGAATTCTTTTGGGCTAATTTCGCCCAGACCCTTAAAACGGGTTACTTCACTGGAACCGCCCAAAGCTCCCAAAGCTTCGTCGCGTTCTTTTTCGTTGTAACAGTACCGTGTTTCTTTTTTTGTCCTTACACGGAAAAGTGGAGTCTCGAGGATAAAAATATGTCCGCTTGTAACAAGTTCTTCAAAGTACGAAAGAAAAAAAGTAAGCAGTAAATTCCTTATGTGAAAGCCGTCAAAGTCTGCGTCGGTTGCAATGACGATACGTGCGTAACGGAGTCCTTCAATATCGTTTTCGATACCAAGGGCGGTCATTAAATTGTACAGTTCTTCGTTTTTATAAATTGCCGTTTGTTTTTTGCCGTACATATTTTCGATTTTGCCCCGAAGTGCAAAGATCGCCTGAGTCATAACATCACGGCTTGTAACCATTGATCCGGCGGCGGAATCACCTTCGGTAATAAATATGGTGGAAAGCTCTCCGTGTTTTCCGTCTTCCAGGTGATACTTGCAGTCCTTAAGTTTGGGAATCTTCAGCGATATCTTCTTTGCCGCTTCTCTGGCTTCTTTTTTAACGGCGTTAAGTTCCGTCCTGAGCTTTTCGTTGGAAACAATTTTCTGTTCGAGTTTTTTTGCAGCCAGGGGATTACGGTGAAGCCATTCATCCACACCTTCCCGTACTGCCTGAACTATCCAGGATCTGATGTCGGTGTTTCCCAGTTTATTTTTGGTTTGACTTTCAAAAACAGGGCTTTTTATTTTTATCGCCACAGCTGCTGTTGTTCCTTCCCGGATGTCTTCGCTTTTGTAGTCTTTTTTAAAATACGCCTGTATACCTTTAAGAAACCCTTCTTTAAAAGCTGAAAGGTGCGTACCTCCGTCAGCGGTGTATTGACCGTTTACAAAGGAAAAATATTCTTCCCCGTAATTGTTGGTGTGGGTAAAGGAGAATTCAATGTGCTGACCTTTGTAATAACCGATTGGATAGAGTATATCGTCTCCTGTTTCTTCGTTTAACAGATCGAAGAGCCCTTGTTTGGAAATATAATTTTTACCGTTCAGCGTCAGAGTCAGACCCGAATTGAGGTATGTGTAGTTTTGTATTCGTTTTTCAACGAATTCTGCATTAAAACGATAGTTTTCAAATATGGAATTATCCGGTGTAAATTCAACAAAAGTTCCGTCCTTGCGCGCTGCAGCAGGCATTGATGCTGCGCATTTTCCTTTGCGTTGATTTTTTAATATGCCCTGTTCAAAAACAGCTTCTGCAAAATCCCCGTTTCGTATCGACACCACACGGAAATGGGAGGAAAGTGCGTTTACCGCTTTGGTTCCGACCCCATTAAGGCCCACCGAAAACTGAAATACATCGTCATTGTACTTGGCCCCGGTATTGATAACCGACACACATTCTACAAGTTTTCCCAGAGGTATACCGCGGCCGAAATCCCGGATTTTTACCACCGATTTTCCCGGCCCATTATCCTTGATCATCACTTCGATTTGTTTACCGTTTCCCATAATGAATTCATCAATGCAGTTGTCGATCACTTCTTTTAATAAAACATAGATACCGTCGTCAGGATTGGAACCGTCGCCCAGCCTGCCAATATACATTCCCGTCCGGAGCCTGATATGTTCCAGAGAAGAAAGAGTTTTTATTTTTGATTCATCGTAATTTAGTTTAGCCATGTATCAAGTGTATACTTTTTGACTATTTTTTTATAGTATCTACCAGTGGTTGATCCTGAAAAAAAACCAGATTGGATACGAGTTCGCGCCCCCGGCGGGGAGGAATGGAAAAAGGTACAATCAATAATTGATCAAAGAGGTCTCCATACAGTCTGCGACGAAGCTAAATGTCCCAATAAAGGAGAATGTTGGGGTATGGGAACGGCAACCTTTATGATCCTGGGGGATGTCTGTACCAGGCATTGCCGATTTTGCGGTGTTTCAACTGCCAAAACAGGCAGGACTGTCCCGGACACAGAAGCTGTTGAGCTTGCCCAGGCAGTAAAGGAGTTAGATCTTAGTTATGTTGTGCTAACTTCGGTAGACCGGGATGATTTACCGGATCGGGGTTCAAATCATTTTGCACGATGCATCAGTGTAATCAAGGAAATAAATACCATCTGTAAAGTAGAGGCGCTTATTCCTGATTATTTTGGCGATGAGTTGCTGGCGGTTATCAACGCTATGCCGGAGACAATTGCCCATAATGTAGAAACAGTTCGTTCTCTGCAACAGAATATCAGGGACAGCCGCGCTTCTTTTGATAAAAGCCTGCGAACTCTATCCGAAGTTAAGAATATTCGCCCTGATATCCTGACAAAATCCAGTTTACTACTGGGTTTGGGTGAAACTGAGGATGAGATTCTGTCTGTAATGGATGATCTCCGGACCGCAAAGGTAGATATTCTGGTAATGGGCCAATACTTGCAGCCTTCAAAAAAACAAATTCCTGTACAGGAATATATTAACCCCGATATATTTACCCGGCTGAAAAACATCGCACTGGAAAAAGATTTTAGCTATGTAATTTCTTCGCCTCTGGCACGTACAAGCTACCATGCCCACACCGCCTATCTGCAGCGACCGTAAATTATTTTTTTTTAAAAAAGGACTTGACCTTATTATTTTAATTGTGTATTTTTGATTTTAGTTATTATTTTGGGCCGCTAGCTCAGTAGGTAGAGCATCGCCCTTTTAAGGCGGTGGTCGGAGGTTCGAATCCTGCGCGGCTCATTTCCAGTATTTTTAAGGAGTTATAATGAGCGTACGAGCTACAGAAAGACTTATCGGCGACGTAGTAATTGCTTCAGGGCTGCCGAACAGTGCAAAAATGGTTGTCCAGTCCATTGATGAAGAGACAAAGGAAATTTTTACAATTTGGTTTGCCGATGATCATTCGGCGCAGACAGGAGTATTTCCTGCCAGTGCCATTGACCGGGCTGAACAAAAAACAGCCGCTGCCAAAAAAACAGTAGCAAAGAAAGCTGCACGAAAAAAATAATTGGTTTTTTCTGCCACAAATTGTACAGATAGAAGCAGGTTTTTACAGATAGTATTTTTTTGAATATTATTAATGATCTGTGTTATCCGAATTTGTCTGTGTAATCTGTGGTTGGATATTAACAAGTCTTTCTTACCAATTGCGAAAACAGGCGTGATATACTACTCTTAGTTAATGGCAAAAAGTGAGTTTTGTATTGCTTTTACCGGCGGCGGTACGGGAGGGCACATCTATCCCGGACTGGCGGTCGCCGCTGCTCTTAAACAGGAATTGGAATGCCGGATTTTTTGGATTGGTTCAAATAATAAACTTGATGCTTCCATAGTAACCGAAGCTGGTATTGATTTTTTTTCAATTCCGGCCGGAAAGTTAAGACGGAATTTTTCTTTTCGTAACATCGGCGATTTTTTTAAAGTGGCGGCAGGCTTTTTTGCCGCCAGGAAAATACTAAAGCATGAAAACCCGGCCCTGCTTTTTTCCAAAGGCGGTTTTGTAAGTGTTCCCCCCTGTGCAGCAGCTGCATCGTTAAAAATACCTGTCCTTACCCATGAATCGGATTACAGTCCTGGACTTGCTACAAGGATCAATGCACGTTTTGCCGCAAAAGGCACGGGGCACATTATTACTGCATACCCTGAAACCATGCAACGGTTTCCGGAACAAATTCGGGATAAAGTTGTTGTATTGGGTAATCCGGTAAGGACAGTATTTAAAACTGCCGATCCGGCAAAGGGCAGGACATTTCTTGGAGCGGAAGAGGGCGATCGTATACTCCTTGTACTTGGAGGCAGCCAGGGAGCTCAGGAGTTAAATGAACTTGTACTTGGTTCATTGGATGAACTTACACAAAAATACATTGTAGTGCATCAGACTGGCGCCCAAAAACAGCACGCGAGAAGTCGAGCGTGTTTTTCCAATGAAGGTAACACGGCGTGCCTCCCAATAGATTCTTCGGCTACAAAAATTTCTTCTGGGGGCGCATCATGGAAACATGAAACAATTGAATCACAGCGTTATAAACCGTATCCATACATAAAAGAAGAACTTCCCCATGTACTTGCTGCGACAGAGTTGGTTTTGGCAAGGAGCGGTGCGGGTACAGTATGGGAATGCGCAACTGCGGGGAAACCCATGGTGCTTCTGCCGTTGGCCGGTACAGGTACAAGAGGGGATCAGGTAGAAAACGCCCGGTTTTTTGAAAATGCCGGTGCAGCTATAGTATTGCCTCCCGATAAAAGAACTGCGGCGGATCTGAAAGAAGTGCTGCAAAAACTGACGGATGAAAAACGGGAAACAATGGCGGCGGCTTCTGCCAGGGTCGGAAGTTCCGATGGAACGGGAAATATAGTCCGGCTTTTGATTGATACGCTTAAACAGAAAACAAACCAGACAGGGGGAGTAAAGTAATGCAGGCACTGGATCTGGTTTATATAATTCTTGCAGGATTGCTTGTCCTAAGGGGTTTTTTAAAGGGCTTTACCGGAGAATTTTTTTCTATTGCTTCTGTGGCTTTTTCCGTTATAGTTGCAGTTCTTTTTTTTAAATCCGGCGCCGGTTTTTTACGTTCACGTTATTTACAAATGGAACTGTTTCCGGAGATTCTTGCCTTTTTGATAATTTTTATCGCAGTATTTATTATTGGAAAAATTACCGAGCATGTCATTAAAGACATTATCACCGGTCTTAATATGAATGTCCTGGATAAAATACTTGGGATAATACTGGGGCTGGCCGAGAGTTTTGCCCTTATTGTTCTTTCATTGTTTGTTTTAACAATCCAGCCCGTTTTTGATCCCGCTCCGCTTGTTGAACAAAGTTTTTTTGCCCGGCTTTTTCTGCCGTTTGTGAGGGCTTTCCGTGTTTGAAAATATCCTTTATCAAAACCAGGTAATTGATCAACTAAAGTCCGATATTCAAAACGGTTCCCTTGCACCTTCCATTTTGTTTTCCGGCCCTGAATATTCGGGAAAGGGAACGGCTTCGCTGGAATTGGCCCGGGTTCAAAGCTGTGAAAATGAAACGTTGCGGGGAAACTGGAATTGTTCCTGTTCGTCATGTATTCGCCATAAAAACCTTGTTTCACCGGATCTGTTAATCCTGGGAAGACGGCGTTTTTTTGAAGAAATCTCCGCTTCTTCGGGAACTTTTCTTCGCAACCCGGAAAACCCCGGGAGCAAGATGCTCTTTTTACGTTCTGTCCGTAAATTCCTTTTGCGGTTTAACAACATACTTTGGGAAGATGATCCCAAATTGGGAAAATTAAAAAACCAAATTGATAATCTGGAAGAAGAACTGGAAGATATTGAAATTGCCGGCGGCAATGCTGATCTTAATAAAAAATGCGAGGGTATCGTAAAAAAAGCCGTAAAATTGCAGGCTGACGGGCTTGGTGAACTTATTCCCATAGCGCAGATTCGCAGAGCTGCATATTGGAGCCGCCTTGCTCCGCTGGGAAGACATAAATACATCATCCTGGAAAATGCGGAAAACATGCAGGAAGGTGCAAAAAATTCACTTCTTAAAATTCTCGAAGAACCGCCGCCGTATCTTTCGATCATTCTTACCAGTACCCGCCCAATGATTCTTCTTCCCACCATGCTTTCCCGGCTCAGGGAATACCGTTTTGCCGGACGGAAAACAGAAGAGGAAAAAGAAGTGTTAAACCGTATTTTTCGTGAAACACAGACAATGGCATCTTCCATTGAGTTATATCTGGATTCTTTTCTGCCGGTTAAAAGTGATACACTTTATGCTCTGGGAGCATTCTTTGCCGCTTCTGTTGCGGCAGAAGCTGTAAGGGAAACACGGGTAAAAAACCGGGCATACTCAACAGGGCAGACTAACGTGAACGCTGCAAATGAAGGCTTGCTCGGTTCATCTCCTGATATTCCGGAAGTTTTAATTGATTTGGGAAAGTATACCGCAGATATTGCCGAAACAGGGGCCATGGGAAGGCCTGCTGGCAGTGTGAAGGAAGCAATACAAAAAGTTCTTGATACGGCCGAACAGTTTGAAATCCCCGGTCTTTTTAGGCGGTTTTTAAAGCATTGCTCGGCGCTTATTTCATCATGGCTGCATAATAAAGGCAATAATCCGAATTCTTCTTTGGAGAAAAGTATTGCAGCGGAGCTGTGGCACAGGGAATTAAATCGATCTGCGGCGGAAAACGATTCTTTCAATATTGGTCCGCCAATGGTACTAGAACGGCTTTTTGAAGCATTAAAAACGGGAATGTTATGAAGCAAATAGTCAGGCATTTACTGCAAATAATTGCAAAGTTGAACAATTCCGAACAGATACAGGAATATTTTCATTCCTTAATCGACGATATTGAACGTCTGGGGACAGTGCTGGATTCACTTGCAGAAGGGATCCTTGTATGCGATTCTGAACATAACCTGATCCTGGCAAATAAATTTTCCGAACGTCTATTGCCTATTTCACGGACAGAAAGGGAAGATGTATGGGTTTGGAAACTTATTGATGACAGGGAAATTGCAGCATTTTTAAAAACAGCATTGCTTTCCGGCGACCGGGTAAACGAACGTGAATTTGAAACAGAAGTTAAGGGAATAAGGCGGCTCTTGTCGATCAGTATTTTCCCCCTGGTTAAGGACTACCAGATTACCGGTTCCCTTGTTCACGTGAACGACATTACCGAAAAACGAAAAAAAGAAGCCAGAATGCGGCAAATAGAAAGCCTTGCAAGCCTGACAACTCTGGCCGCAGGAGTTGCCCACGAGATTAAAAATCCCCTCGGTTCTATTTCCATTCATATACAGCTTTTGCAGAAAGCTTTTGCCAAGAACGAAGAACTGTATTACCTTTCCCATCCGGAAGACAGGCCTGACCCGAACTTTAACCAGGGAGAGAAAGGACCGGTAGCATATTTTTCCATGTTCCATCGCTATATTGATGTGATTAACGAAGAAATAGATCGCCTTAATCATATTGTGGTCGATTTTCTGTTTGCAGTCCGTCCCATGACCTTGAATTTAAAGGAATCGAATTTTAACAAATTTCTTCAGGAACTGGCGGAGTTTACCGCCTACGAGCTTTCCGATGCCCTGGTTGATTTGGAACTCGAACTTGACGAAATGCTTCCCCTTCTGGATTTTGATGAACAGCTTATGAAGCAGGCGCTGCTTAACCTGATCCAAAATGCTGTGGCAGCCATTGAAGAGGGAGGAAAAATAATCCTGAAAACAGAAAGAAAAGACAACGAAGCAATTCTGAGTGTTATTGATACAGGTACGGGAATACCCGATAAAATCCTTGCAAAAATCTTTGAACCGTATTTTACTACTAAAGAACGGGGATCTGGTCTTGGGTTAACGCTTGTGTTTAAAATAATCCGTGAGCACAGAGGAGAAATAAACGTTACTTCAAAGGAAGGTGAAGGAACTTGTTTTACCATTACGCTTCCCATTCCGCAAAGGGACAGGCGTCTTATACCTTCCGGAAGGGAATCGCGCGATGCTTCACTCGCGACGATCCCTACTGTTCGCTCGGCGGAGTATCCGGAGGGGAACCTTCGCCCTTTGGGCTCGGCGGAGTATCCGGAGGGGAACCTTCGCCCTTTGGGCTCGGCGGAGGATACCGGTGAAGGTGATAAGCGTTTTGCAATTCTGGAGGCAAAATGAATTTCCGGCTATTGGTCGTGGATGATGAGAAAAATATCCGAGAAGGCCTTGCCGCAGGACTGGAAATGGACGGTTATGAAGTGGTAACCGCAAGCGACGGTACGGAAGGCTGGCAGCGTTTTGGAAAGGGAGACATAGATCTGGTTATTACCGATTTACGTATGACCGGTTTAAGCGGAGAGGAACTTCAGCGAAAAATCGAAGCCGCTATTCCCGGTTTTCCGGTGATCATACTTACAGGGCATGGCACCGTTGAAAACGCTGTTGCAGCCATGAGAAGCGGCGCTTATGATTTTCTTACCAAACCGGTAAATCTTGATCACCTTTCCATGCTGGTCAAGCGTGCTTTAGCTAATCATGAACTTTCACTTAAGCATAAAAACCTCGAAGAAGCGCTGGCAAAGAACAACCAATATAAAACCATGGTTGGTTCCAGCGCTGTAATGCAACAGGTTTTTGATATGATTAGCAGGGCGGCTCCGTCCAAGGCATCAATACTTATTACCGGTGAATCAGGTGTGGGAAAAGAACTGGTCGCCGACGCCCTTCACGAACTTTCTCCGCGCAAGGGAAAACCCATGGTTAAGGTTCATTGCGCTGCCATTCCCGATTCGCTTATTGAAAGCGAACTCTTTGGCCATGAAAAAGGGGCATTTACCGGTGCTGTTGCCCGGCGCAGGGGACGATTTGAACTTGCCAACGAAGGAACACTCTTTCTGGACGAGATTGGAGAAATCGATCAGAACATACAAATTAAACTGCTGCGGGTACTTCAGGAAAGAAAATTCGAACGGGTAGGGGGAGAAGAAACCATCGAAACCGACGTACGGATTATTGCCGCTACCAACAGGGACCTTAGAGCGGAAATAGAAAAAGGCGCTTTCAGGGAGGATCTTTTTTTCCGCCTTAATGTTGTAAATATCCGTGTTCCCCCTTTACGGGAACGCAAGGACGATCTTCCGATGCTTATAAGCATTTTTCTCCGTGAATTTTCGCAGGAAAACGGCAAGCAAATAGAAGGCATTGACGATAAAGCACGTACGGCACTGTACGCTTATGACTGGCCGGGAAATGTCCGGGAACTTCGGAATTGCATGGAAAGCGCCGTGGTAATGGCCAAGGGAAATATTATTGCAGACTCGGATCTCCCTCCCACTGTCAGGGCCCACAGCGACAAAGGCTGGATACGTATTCCCATTGGTACAAACATGGACGGATGTGAACAAATAATCATTCAGGATACGCTGGCTTTTCTGAAAGGCAACAAAAGTAAAACGGCTGAAGTACTGGGCATAGGCAGAAAAACATTACACAGAAAACTTGATTCTACCGGTGAAATAAACCCTTCCGGCAATATGGATACCTGAACCGCTGACCATGGCAGCCAAAAGAACAGTATTTACTTCTGCAACTGAGCGCAAACCTTATTATAAAAAACGCCCTTTTCTCCAAGCATATTAAGCGCCCAAATAACTGCACCTGCTACCGGTTGAACATCCAGAAGGGTATATTTAAAACGATAACCCGGATTGTTATTAATAATTTTTTCTTTTATTGCTTCAACCAACAGGGGATCTTCGCCCTTTACAAAAACCGAGCCTTCAAACACTATATTCAGTTCTTCATTTGTTTTAAAGTTTAGTTCTTCAATCATGCATGAAATTCCGTTGGCATAGTTATCTGCCGATTTTAAAACAATTTTTTTTGCAATATGGTCATTTTTTGAAACTGCTTCAAACAGTATTTTGGTACAGGAACCAAGCTCAAATCTGCGGTTATCTGTTTTTTCATAGATTTTTTCTATAAAGTCATGTTTGTTTGAAATGCCGAGTTTTTCGAACAAAGCGCCCGTCATGCAGGTTTTTTCCCCTTTTCGGAAGAGTTCGCTGTACACTGCGGAAACAACTTTTTGCCCAAGAAACCCGCCGCCTCCGTAATCGTCGGAAATAAAACCAACGCCGCCAATTTGCAGCATTTTTCCTTCGCTGTCAATGCCGGCCAGGGTACAGCCTGTTCCGTTATTTGCACAAATACCTGTTCCCAGCGGACTTCCGGCAGGAATACCCAGAAAAGCGTCGTTTGCCAGGGTGAATTTTTGCAGGCCGATGTTTTCAATTATTCTGGAAATTATTTTATGCTGAAGGAGTGTATCGGCGCCCGCTATGCCAAGTACGGAATAAGAAACCTGTTTTATTGTGATTTTATGTTTTAACAGGGTTTGCGTTATAAATTGTCCGAGTTCATCTTCGAATTGGGTAAATGAACCGGGAAGCGATTCATGATTAAGCGGCCCCCAATGGCAAAAATCTACAAGTGTCCCCGAAATGTCGAATAGTGCAAGGTGGCTTTTTGTAGCGCCCGTATCCAGGCCTAATACATATTCATTCAATTTTTATCTCCGCAATTATTAAATCAAAAGTCCTTTTGGTAAAAAATCCTTATTTGCCTCTATCATTTCATCAAGTACCGCTTGAGCTTTGTGGTAGTCGCCAATTAAGGGGTGGATCATCAGTGCAGCAAGTGCATCAGCTCTGCTCTGGTTTACAACCGCCCTGACGGTAAGTTTTTCGTAGGCTTTAACCGCCTGCATCAAGCCTTTTATAAAAGGGTTGTCCGGATTTGGAAACTGAACAGGCTCTGCACCTTTACGATTTACCGTGCATTTAAGTTCCAGCACATCATCTTTGTCCATAAAAGGAACAGCACCGTTGTTTTTTACGTTTACCACATGGTATTCGTTTTTATCGTTTTCCATGGCATCCACCACCGAAACTGCCGCTGTGGAATATAAAGCGCCGCCCCGTTCTTCCAGTTCTTTGGGTTTGTCTTTAAGATCGGGATTTTTATATTTGTCTATAAGGGCTTGTTCAATTTCAACACAAACTTCGCCGCGTGTTTTTTCCGCATGCAAAGCTTTATTAAATTGTGTATCCCTTAAATAGTAATGACTTAAATACGATGAAGGAATGGCGGGGATCGCTTCCAGGAGGCGTTCGTCGTAATCAACTTCCGGTATGTTTTTAAACCTGCCGCTGCCTTTCTTTCCAAGCTGGCTTAACATGTTCTCGCCGTTTACCGTAACGGAAGTAATCCAGCTTAAGTGATTTAACCCTATGTAGTCATAGTCAAATTTATCAGTACCAAGGGTTTTTGCAATTTCGGCACTCATGTTAATGAAACAGTTGCAAAGACCTATCATTTTTATTGATGTATGATTTAACAAAGCTTCCGCGACTATCCCCGAAGGATTGGAAAAATTAATCAGCCATGATTGCGGTGCCAGTTTTTCTATACGCCGCGCTATGTCAAGCATTACCGGCACTGTCCGTAGCGCATTCATAAAACCGCCGGCTCCTGTTGTTTCCTGTCCCAAAAGGCCGTGTTTTAAAGGAATCTTTTCGTCCCGAATCCGTGCAGCAAGCCCTCCGACTCTTATTTGGGCAAATATATAATCAGAGCCGTCAATTGCTTCGTCCAAATCCCGTGTCAGTATAATCTTGCCGGTAAAACCTTTTGAGGTAAGCATTCTTTGTGCAAGTCCGCCGACGGTTGTTAGCTTTTCTTCGTTAATATCCATTAAATAAAATGATTCAAAATTAAGGCTGTCCTTTCTGTCAATAAAACCTTCGATTAGCTCAGGCGTATAGGTGCTTCCAGCGCCAATTACAGCGGCTTTTAGTGTGCGCATAATTAAAGTCTAGCGGGTTTTAAAAGGAAAAACAATGCGATGAGTGATAGGTATTCAGGAATGGTTTTTATGGTATTATAAAATCAGGGGAGCAATTCATGAATATAACAAAAAAAACATTCGGTATTCTTTCCGACGGCAGGGAAGCGGAACTCTTTACCCTTAAAGCCGGAGAGTTGGAATTTTCTGTTTCCAGTTTCGGCGCTGCATGGACATCGCTCATTATGCCCGGCAAGAACGGCAGGGACGATGTGCTGCTGGGCTTTTCTTCTCTGGACGGGTATTTGCATAACGGCCCTTTTATAGGTGTTACTGTCGGCCGTTTTGCAAACAGAATAGGGAATTCGGCGTTTAGTTTAGACGGAAAAAAATATCAACTGTATCAAAACGACGGCGCAAATACCCTCCACGGCGGCAGAAAGGGTTTTGACAAAAAGCTCTGGAATGCTTTCCCTTACGAGGATTCAAACGGCGTTTTTGTCCGCTTTGAACTGGAAAGTCCTGACGGCGAAGAAGGTTATCCGGGAAATTGTAAAGCCGCCGTAACCTACGGCCTCTCCGGCAACAATGAAATTATTGCCGAATACCGGGCTGAACTTGATGCACCTTGTCCTGTCAACCTTACAAATCATGCATATTTTAACCTGGCAGGGGAGGGTAATGGTAACATACTTTTACATCAGGTGCTGCTCTATGCTTCTTCGTATGTGGAAAGCAGTTCAAATCTTATCCCTACGGGAAAGCTACTTCCCGTGGCAGGAACACCCTTTGATTTTACAGCGGCCAAATCCATAAATGCTGACTTTGAGTCTGTCTGCGGAGGCGATATTGCAGCTATCGGCAAGGGTTACGATCATTGTTATGTAATACAGGGCGGAACAGGCGATACAGGAAAAGAATCCGCTGCCGGCAAACCGGTATTAAGGCCCTGTGCCGAAGTCCGTGAGGCAAAAAGCGGCCGTTTGCTCAGGCTCAGTACAACTCAGCCGGGCGTACAGTTTTATTCAGGGAATTTCCTGGACGGAATAGAAGGTAAAACAGGATCTATATACAATAAAAACGCCGGTTTTTGCCTGGAAACCCAGCATTTTCCCGATTCACCGAACCAGGACAGTTTCCCATCTGCACTCTTTGGTCCAGAAAAACCTTATCGTGAGCAAGCAATTTTTGCTTTCAGTTGGTAATATCAGCTATTAAAGCATTAATATTTGATTTTTTTTTAATTTTTTTAGTGATCCACTGCTTGCATTGTTACAAACCTTCGGGTATTATGTAAGCCGTATCTTGATCATATAAGAGGAATCTATGGAAATCCAACTTAATGAACTTATTGAAAAAATAAAAAAAGATGGAATTGAATCAGCCCAGGCAGGAGCATCCAAACTCAGGGCCGATGCCGAAGCAGAGGCAAAAAAAATAATCGAAGGCGCAAAGCGTGAGGCCGAAGCAATAATCGCCGGAGGCAAAGCTGACGCAGAGCGGAGCGAAAAAGCCGGTATGGCGGCAGTAGAACAAGCCTCCCGCAATCTGATTCTTGCATTTAAGGGTGAAATTCAGGGGATTTTGGATAAATGTATAGCAGAAGCGGTGGGTTCTTCCTATTCCGCCGATGTAATTAAAAGTGTTCTGCCCGATTTAATTAAAAACTGGGCGGTAAAAAACACCGATTCCCTTTCCGTAGTGCTTTCCGAAGGGGATTTAAAGAAGCTTGACGATGCTTTTAAGGCTAAACTTGTCTCTGTTCTCAAGGGTGGGGTAGAGTTAAAGGTAGGAAAAAGCCTCGACAGCGGTTTTCATATTGCCGAAAAAGACGGTTCTGCATTCTACGATTTTTCAGCCGAGGCTGTCGCCAGAATGTTATCTGCCTATCTTAACCCCCGCCTGGCCGAAGTTATTAAAACAGCAGGAAAGGGGATATAGGTTTGAGTTCCCGGAACTACTACTACTTTGTGGCTTCGCTTCAATCGCTCAATTACGGTGACAAGCCCCCCGTAAGTTCGGAAGAGTTTAGGGAACAGTGTAACAGCGTTTTGCATCCCGACGATGCGGCCCTTCTTAAATATTGTTATTATGACGCCAAACTGGTTGTCGAGACGGTTCAGACTACAGGTTCGGCCTTTATTGATCTTCTTATGTTAAGGGAACGGGTTTTGGTGTTGAACCTTGCATTTATCCGGGCAGCCAAACTCAAGCGCCCCTCGCCCGGGGATCCTCCCCATGATGTGCCCCGTGCCGAAGCACGCGGAAAAACCGCCTTCGAAATGGACGACCCACTGGAAGCTACAATCTATATAGACGAAGGCCGCTGGGGCGCTCTGGACGACATGGTGGGCCTTAATCTTTTTGGGGTAAACAATATTTACGCATACCTGTTAAAACTTCAGTTAATGGAACGGCGGCAGCGTTTCGAGGCTATCCAGGGCGCTGCCAATTACAAGGAACTTTACGATTCAATATTAAATGAATACAACTCCAAGGTTTAAAGAGGAATAGATAATGAAAGAAACCAAGGGAAAAGTCGCCGCTGTAAACGGTAACATGGTAGCTGTTAATTTTGACGGCGCCGTTATGATGAACGAAGTGGCGTATATCGAAACAGAAGGGAAAAAACTCAAGAGTGAGGTTATCCGAATAAAGGGAAATACCTGCAGCCTCCAGGTTTTTGAAATGACCAAGGGTATTGTAATCGGGGATAACGTTGAGTTTTCCGGAGACATGCTTGCCATAGAACTGGGGCCGGGCCTCCTTACCCAGGTTTACGACGGCCTTCAAAACCCCCTTCCACAGCTTGCAGAAAAATGCGGATTCTTCCTTGAACGGGGAGTGTATCTTGAGCCGCTTCCGCTTGACAAAGAATGGGCATTTACCCCCGTTGCAAAAGAAGGGGATAAACTTATACGTGCAGATACCATCGGTACCGTACCGGAAGGGGTTTTTACCCACCGGATTATGGTTCCCTTTAATATGTACAAAGAATATACCGTAAAATCGGTAAAACCTGCAGGAAACTACAAAATTCACGATACCATTGCGGTATTAATCGATGACAAAGGCGCAGAGACCAACGTTTGCCTTTCTTTCCATTGGCCGGTCAAGCGGGCGATTAACTGTTACGAAGAACGTTTCAGACCCGAAGAACCGATGGTAACCAAGGTTCGTATTGTCGACACTTTCTTCCCCGTAGCCCGTGGAGGTACTTTTTGTGTTCCCGGGCCCTTCGGCGCCGGAAAAACTGTGCTACAGCACCAGACAAGCCAGCATGCCGATGTTGACATCGTAATTGTTGCAGCCTGCGGAGAGCGCGCCGGTGAAGTTGTGGAAGTCCTCAAGGAATTCCCTGAGTTAACCGACCCCAAGACCGGAAAATCACTTATGGAACGGACCGTTATTATTTGTAATACATCCTCCATGCCGGTAGCTGCCCGTGAAGCATCACTGTATACAGCAGTAACCATGGCGGAATACTACCGTCAAATGGGACTCCACGTACTTTTATTGGCGGATTCTACAAGCCGTTGGGCACAGGCCTTACGTGAAATGTCCGGCCGCCTTGAAGAAATACCCGGCGAAGAAGCGTTTCCTGCCTACCTGGAATCGACCATTGCAGGGTTCTACGAAAGGGCAGGCCTTGTGCGGCTTAAAGACGGTTCAGCTGGCTCGGTAACCATTGGCGGTACGGTAAGTCCTGCCGGCGGCAATTTTGAAGAACCGGTAACCCAGGCAACGCTTAAGGTAGTTGGCGCTTTCCACGGTCTTTCTCGTGAACGTTCCGATGCCCGCAAGTTTCCCGCCATTCATCCTCTGGATTCCTGGTCCAAATACAGAAGTGTTATTCCTCACGAAAGGGTCAACTATGCTGCTAAAATCCTAATTCGCGGTACCGAAGTAGAACAGATGATGAAGGTAGTAGGCGAAGAAGGAACCAGTGTAGAAGACTTTATCATTTACCTTAAAGGTGAGTTCCTTGATGCGGTATACCTGCAGCAGAATTCATTCGACAAGGTGGATCAGGCGGCAAGTATCGAACGCCAGCAGTATGTCTTCCAGCATATACTCCGTATTTTGGGAACCAACCTGGCATTTACCGACAAGGAAGATGCCCGTACCTGGTTTAACGGATTGCGCCAGAAATTTATTGACTATAACTATTCGCCCTGGGAAAGTGCAGAGTTCAAGAGCATCGAAGCTGAAATACTTGATATGCTCTCCAACAAATCCAGCGGCATAGAACCGGCAGCTGAAGCTTTAATAGCCCGCTAGGACGGAAAGATAGTTTAGAAAGGAATGGATCGATGAAAAAGATTTACAGCAAGATAGAATCGATAACCGGCAACGTAATAACCGTTAAAGCCGAAGGAGTCCGCTACGGTGACCTGGCAAAGATAGAAACCAGTTTTGGTACATCACTTGCGGAAGTAAACCGTCTTGCAGGAGATATGGTGTCTCTCCAGGTATTTGCCGGAGGCCGCGGTATTTCGACCGGCGACACAATAGAATTCCTGGGTCATCCCATGGAAGTTTCCTTTTCGGAAAACCTTCTTGGCAGAGTCTTTACCGGATCGGGTTCCCCCCGTGATAACGGACCGGAACTTGCAGAAAACCTAATTCCCATTGGCGGCCCTTCGGTTAACCCCAGTCAGCGTATTATTCCGCAGCGTATGATACGAACCGGTATTCCCATGATTGACCTTTTTAATACCCTGGTTGTTTCGCAAAAGCTTCCGATCTTTTCCATTTCGGGCGAGCCTTACAACGAACTGTTGGCACGTATCGCCATGCAGGCAGAAGTCGATGTTATTATTCTGGGCGGAATGGGATTGAAATTCGATGATTATCTCTACTTTAAAGATACCCTGGAACAGGGCGGTTCTCTTTCCAAAACTGTTATGTTTGTCCATACTGCCGCAGACCCCACGGTTGAATGTCTTATGATCCCCGACATCTCTCTGGCTGTAGCCGAACAGTTTGCCCTGCAGAACAAGGACGTCCTGGTACTCCTTACCGATATGACAAGTTTTTCCGACGCAATGAAGGAAATTGCCATTTCCCAGGAACAGGTACCCAGTAACCGCGGTTATCCCGGAGACCTCTACTCACAGCTTGCTTCACGTTACGAAAAGGCCGTTGACTTTGAAACAGCAGGTTCCATTACCGTACTTGGGGTTACTACAATGCCCGGCGATGATGTTACCCACCCGGTTCCCGACAATACCGGATATATTACAGAAGGCCAGTACTACCTGCGCGGCGGACGCATTGAACCGTTCGGTTCCCTTTCGCGGCTTAAACAGCAGGTAAACGGCAAAACCCGCAAAGATCACCGTGCGCTTATGGACGGTATGATCAAGCTTTATTCGGCCTACAAAGATACCATGGAAAAGAAATCCATGGGTTTTACCATGAGCGCCTGGGACGGGAAGCTGCTTAACTATGGGGAACGATTTGAAAAGGAAATGATGGATCTGTCGGTAAACATTCCGCTGGAAAAGGCGCTGGATTTGGGATGGGAAATAATGGCAAGCTGCTTCAGAAGTGAAGAAACGGGACTCCGTTCGGAGCTTATCAACGAATTCTGGCCGCAAAAATAGGATTTATGCAAAAGGAAAGTAGAAACAGGTTATGGCAAAGTTAAAGCTCACAAAAAATGAGCAAAAAAAACAAAAAGACAGCCTCAAGATGTTTCAACGCTATCTTCCTACATTAATGCTGAAAAAGCAGCAGCTTCAGGCGGAAATTCGTACTGTGGATATCCGGGTAACCGAGCTGCGGAATATAAAAGAACGAACCGAGGAAAGCTTTAAAAAGTGGATTGGTATTTTTGGAGAGGAAGGAGTTTTTACACCCAGTATATTGCGAATTACCAAACTGAAAGCCGGAGAAGGAAATATCGCCGGTGTATCTATTCCGGTTTTTGAAGGTGCAGAATTTGAAACGGAAGTCTACGACCTGATAGAAAAACCCCTTTGGCTTGACATGGCTGTGGACAATATGAAGAAAGCTCTTTCTTTGGATCTGGAGATGCAGTGTCTGGAAGAGCAGCAGCGCCGTCTCAGAAAAGAACTCCAGACCACCAGCCAGCGTGTAAATCTTTTTGAAAAAATAAAAATCCCCGAAGCAAAAGCAAATATTAAGAAAATAGGCGTTTATCTGGGGGATCAGCAAACAGCAGCCGTGGTACGCGGCAAAATTTCCAAACGGGGAATGGAGAGGGCTCAATAATGGTTGTACCGATGAAGAAAGTGTCCCTCCTCGTGATGGACAAAAATAAAAAAGCCTCTCTGGAAAAGCTGCGTGAATTGGGTGTTGTTCATCTGGAAAAGAAAACCGGTTCTTCAAAGGCTCTGACAAAGGTTCTGGACCGGTATACCCAGCTTGAGATTGCATCGGGAATACTTACCGCCTATGTCTCCAAAAAGAACAAAAAAAACAAAAAAGAAGAATCTCCGAAATTCGAAGGTGATCTTGCAGGCCGTGTAGTGGCCCTTTCGGAACGCCGCAAAAAACTTCTTGACTATATGTTTAATCACCAGAGGGAAATGAAACACGTTGAAAAATGGGGAGAGTTTGAACCAACAGACTTTGCCTATCTAGCCGAAAACGGTGTAAATGCATATCTTTACGATATTTCTCTTAATTCCTTTGAAGTAAATACCAAAGATATACCGGTTATTATTCTTCAAACGAATCAAAAAAATCATTCGGTTCAACTTATAGCTTTTGATACTATTCCCAATGAAACTCCCTATCGGCTGACGGAACGGCCTCTTTCTGTTGTTAAAGAAAGAAATTTATACAGAAGAACCGAAATGAATAAAATTGAAGCGGAACTGACTTCGCTTTCGCCTTTAATAAGCCGGCTGGAAGAAGAAAAAAAATCCTTGCTTGCAGATATTGAATTTGAAACAGCACGGGCTGGAATGGAACTTATCGATAAAGATATGAAGGACGGCGATGCGGCGGATCTGGCGGTTTCCTGGATTTCCGGTTATATACCGGCTCCCGATATGGGAACGCTAAAAAGAGCGGCAAGCGAAAACGGCTGGGCTTTCTGCGCGGACGATCCGGCGGAAGACGATATGGAAGTTCCCACAAAACTCAAAAATAACAAACTAACCGAACTGATTTATCCCCTTACAGGTTTTCTTGAAATGTCTCCGGGATACCGGGAAACTGATATTTCCGGCTGGTTTCTCATTTTCTTTACCCTGTTCTTCGGTATGATCTTTGGAGACGCCGCTTACGGTACAATTCTTTTCCTGGTTTCGCTTATCTGTATAGCCAAAACATCAAAGAAAGGCGTACCCCTGATTTTTAAGTTCCTCTTTTTAATGAGTATTTCCAATCTGGTCTGGGGGGTTCTGACTTGTTCATGGTTTGGCTTTGATGTTGCCCATATACCTCAGATTCTTCAGAATATCAGCCTTCCCCTTATTGTAAATGTATCCGACACGCCGGAATGGCTTGCTTCCTACAACGCGAACAATTTCTGGATTCAATCGGGACTGGTTGGCGCCCAGGCAACCGTTGAGGTTATGACTCACTCAATTACCACCAATCTGATGTTGTTCTGTTTTTCCGTCGCTCTGGTTCAGCTTGGCGTAGCCCATCTTAAGGGAATAATCAGTAACATTAAATCTCCCAAAGTTCTGGCGGAAATCGGACAATTGGGGATGCTCTTTGGAATGTACTTTGTAGTACTTTCCCTTGTCGTTTTTAATACCGGATTCGGCGGGGTAAAGCCCTGGCAGTTGTATTCCCTGATCGGCGGTTTTGCATTGGTCTTTATCTTTGGGAATTATGAAGGCAGTATTCTTAAATCCATTATTACAAGCTTTGCAAATATCATTACCAATGTGCTGGGTGTAACCAATGTATTCTCCGATATTATGTCTTACATCAGGCTTTGGGCGGTTGGTTTGGCGGGAGCTTCTATCGCCAGTACGGTGGGTAATTTTGCCAGTCCTCTGTTGAGCCACTTTATTTTCTTTGTCTTTGGAGTGGCGCTTTTTGTGTTCGGTCACGGCTTTAACATGGTACTTAATGTATTGTCAGTTTTGGTTCATGGGGTGCGGCTCAATACACTGGAGTTTTCTTCCCATATTGGGCTAACATGGTCAGGTTTTGCATACAAACCGTTTGCTAAACGGTAATATTTTGGTAAGATATACTGAGGATTAAACGGAATAGGAGTTTTTTATGGGTTCAAATGTTTTAGGATTGATAGGCGCTGGTCTTGTAATGGGAATTGCTGCTCTTGGCTCTGCAATAGGTATTGGTATTGCCGGATCTGCTACAATCGGCGCATGGAAGCGCTGTTATAAGGCTAATAAACCTGCGCCTATGACCCTGCTTACCTTTGCGGGTGCACCTTTAACCCAGACTTTTTACGGATTTATTCTGATGCAACAGATGTTAAACTCTGTATCTGCGAATAACGCAGGGCAGCTTCTTGGCATGGGAATTGGTTCGGGTCTGGCTATGGCTTTTTCCGCTATTGCACAGGGCCAGGCGGGAGCCGCCGGTGCCGATGCATTAAGCGAAACAGGCAAGGGTTTTGCAAACTATATAGCCGTAGTTGGTATCTGCGAAACAGTTGCTCTGTTTGCCATGGTTCTCTCCATGACAACGCTTGGCTAAGTAAAACGGCAGCGGTAAATACTAATGCCGTTTTATCGGTAATATGAATTCGCAGACACTAAAAATAGGCGGCTTTGACCATGTTAAAGCCGTCTTTATAGGAGGCGGTCATCCCGTGGTTGTTCAGACCATGTGGAAAGACCGCCTTTCTTTTGATACCGTCCGGGGTGAATCCGGAAAGGCGCTTGTTTACCGAATAGAAACCCTGGAAGTAATGGGTTGCGGGCTTCTCCGTTTTGCCGTGCCTTCGATAGGAGACGCTGAGGTTTTGGGTGAGTTGGCATCCCAAATTTCAGTGCCATTGTGCGCGGATATTCACTTTGATTATAAAATTGCTCTAAGATGTCTGGATTTTCCCATTGCCAAGATACGGATTAACCCCGGAAATATTGGCGGCAGAGACAAAGTCCGCCAGGTGCTGGAGAAAGCCGCCGAAAAAGAAATCCCAATCCGCATAGGTGTCAATGCGGGAAGTCTGCCTGTGGATTTTCGCAATTCACTTCGAAGAGGTATATCGGTAGCCGAATTGCTAGTCGAGGCGGCCATTCGGGAACTGGCAATATTTGACGAATTCGGCTTTAAACATTTCCTGGTCTCGATGAAAGCCTCCTCTGTTGCCGACACGATACAGGCAAACAGACTCTTTAGCAGCCGAAGCAATGTCCCATTGCATATCGGCGTAACGGAAGCAGGCCCTTTGGTTTCCGGAACGGTAAGGAACACAGCAGCCCTGCTGCCCCTTCTTGCAGAAGGCATTGGCGATACCATCCGTGTTTCACTTTCCGATACAATGGAAAATGAAGTAATTGCGGGCCGGGAAATCCTCAATGCCGCCCGGGAAATAGCCGTATCGAATCAAGACACTACAGAATCAACGCAGTATACAGCAGTAATTCCTGGCCGTCTCGGCAGTGGGGTAACAATTATTTCCTGTCCCCGCTGCGGCAGGAATGGTTTTGATACAATCGCCTTTACCGAACGCTGGAAAACCCGCCTTTACAGCATGGACAAGGATTGTACCATTGCAATTATGGGCTGCGCTGTTAATGGTCCTGGGGAAGCAAAGCATGCAGACATTGGGATTACCGGAGCGGGTAACAGTATAATAATTTTCAGACAAGGTAAGGTGATAAAAACACTTCGTGTAAAAAGTGATGAAGAAATAGACAAGGCTTTTAGTGAAGAGTTACAAAAACTCAGTATTCGCGCAGATTAATGAATACTGTGTTCACTGCGTCTCTGCGTGGGTAATAACCTAAACGTATTGTTAAAACGGCTCCTCTTTAACCTTTTCCAGGAATATGCCGGAGGCATTAAACCCTGTAGTAAACGTTATTACCGCTGATGCTGCTTCGAATACCAGTTCCTGTGTTTTTTGTCCTGTTGCTGTGTTCATGGCCACGATTGTAAGTGAGCCGTTTGGGGAAGGTAAATTCAGCTCTTGTCCGTTTTCTATGGTTGCAACGGGTTTTCCGTTAAGCAGGATGGCGATAGTGACGGCCGCTCCTGTGGCAGATTTTTGGCGGTTCATCATTATAATCGATTCATATTTTACTACAGTTGATTCGTATATTTCTGTTGCAACTTTTACAGGGCCGTCGTTTTCTATAAACTTTACAAGATTTGGCGGCGTAACTTTGCCCGGGAAGTTATTGTCA